>DIVN01000223.1 GCA_002435875.1 Anaerolineales bacterium UBA6131 | reverse complement strand
CGATCTCCGTGGCCATGTCCGCCAGCATCCACTGGATGGCCTGGAAGTTGGCGATGGGCTGACCGAATTGCACGCGCTCCTTGGAGTATTTGACCGCCGCATCGAGTGCACCCTGCGCCAGGCCTAGAGCCATGGCCCCGATGCTGATGCGCCCGCCATCGAGGGCGATAAGGAACTGCTTGTAGCCCTCGCCGGGCTGGCCGAGCAGATTCTCCCTGGGCACGCGGCAGTCCTCGAAGAACAGCTGTGAAGTCAGCGAGCCCTTGAGGCCCATCTTCTCTTCGTCACGTCCGGGCCGGAAGCCAGGGGTGCCCTTCTCCACGATGAGATTACTGATGCCACGCCTGCCGGCACCCTTTTCGGTTAGCGCGGCGATGATTACTACATCAGCAATGGAGCCGGAAGTAATAAAGACCTTTTGACCATTTATGACCCACTGGTCGCCATCGAGCACGGCCGTGGTTTTGACCGCTCCCGCATCGGAACCAGCCTCCGGCTCCGTCAGCCCGAAGGCGGCCAGCCCCTCTCCCGACGCCAGCCTTGGCAGGTACTTTTCCTTCTGCTCCTCACTGCCAAAGCGGTAGAGGGGATAGAGTCCCAGCGAGGTGTGTGCGGCTAGGGTGATTCCGAGCGATCCGTTCACGCGCGAGACTTCTTCCACGGCAATGGCGTAGGTGAGCGTGTCCGCGCCGCAGCCACCGTACTGCTCGGGAATCGGTAGGCCGAACAGCCCCAGCGCCGCCATCTTGCGGACGGTCTCCCACGGGAACTCGCCCGTTTTGTCCATCTGCTGGGTCATGGGGCGGATTTCCTTCTCGGCGAAGTCGCGCACCATGCGCTGCATCATCTGCTGCTCTTCGGTGAGCTGAAAGTCCATCGGCGGGCTCCTTTCGTTCTCGCTTGGACGATCGCGAGGCGGTACGCTCGAGACTCTACTTCCCGATCGCTACGCCAAGTGGATCGATCTCGTGCAAGATGCGCCGCTCTTCCACTGTGGGCGGTGCGGTAGTGCCTACGACCTCAGGCATGAGGATTTCGAATTCACTGTTATCCTGAATCTGTCCAACAGTCACTCCTGGGTGTATGGCTAGCAGCTTGACTCGCTTGGTAGCCTCGTCGAATCCATACAACCCGAGTTGGGTGATGATTCGGTATGGACCAGTGTTTGCAGCGAGCCCTGACTCTTCCCGCGCGCCTGGGCCACTAAGGTAACCCGGCGTGGTGAGGAAATCGATCTTTTTCACGAATCGCCGCTTTTCCTGGCGCATAATGATGATGGTGTGCCAAGAGAACGAGCCCACGTCGTTGGCACCTCCGCTGCCTGGAAGACGTGACGTGGGATGGTCGTGATCGCCGATCACTGTGGTATTGATATTGCCGTACATGTCGATCATAGCTGCACCCAGGAAGCCGTAGTCGACGTAACCTTGCTGGGACAGTGACATCACATCATGCATGCTGGAGGCGGCCACGCCGAGATGAAAAGTCCGCGACTCTCCTACGGAAACCGGCAAAATGGGCACCTTCGGGCCGATGCCCCCGGCTTCAAAGATAATCAACAGCCGAGGAGCGTGCGTGCGCTGCGCCAACATGGCCGCGATGATGGGCAGCCCGGTACCCACAAAGACCGACTTGCCATCTTCCAACAACTTGCTGGCAACAGTGGCCATGAGCTCAGTAGGTGTATAGTCGACTGGCATGCTCCTACTCCTTCTTCTTCGACCAGGGTGCGACCATCGGCGCTCGCAACTCCTCAACTCGTTTCAGGTAGTCGAGCTTGCGCAGCCCCCCCACCAGCTCCAGGTAGGTCGTAAAGTCCTCCACTCCGAACACATACTTGTCAAAGTACTCCTGCGCTCCTTCTGGGGTCTTGGACATGCGGAGCCACTCGGCGATGTGTTCCTCATCGAAGAAATAGAGGAGAGGCATCTGACAAGGATGGCTGCCATACGGCACTTCTACGACAGCATCCACAACGAAGAAGGGTATGGCCGTACGCCAGGGCTTGCGCCGGATTTCGGATTCAGGGATGATGGTCTCGGTGGTCACAATGAGTCGGCGGGCAGCCCGGGCGAGCTCGAAATCCTCGATCACTGTGCCGTCGATTTGGGCGTTACCATACATGTCGCAGCGGGGCACGTGGATAAAGACCACATCGGGTTGACAGGCGGGAATCAGACAGACAGGTTTGCCGCTGAACGGGTCTCTGACGACCTTGGACGAGCTGTATTTGAGGGTATCTGTTCCCAGCATATTTCGTGCGGGCATGAAAGGCAGTCCCATCATCCCGGCGAGGAAGCGCCATTGGTGTCCAGCGTTGCTGATTTCTGCCAGAACCTGGCACTGTCCCGTCTCAACAGCACGACGGGACGCTGGGGACAGCCCGCGGAGCTCGTGCCCGAAATCGTAAGCGACCTCCATACGGTCCACGCATCCTGCGCCGACGAGCAGGTCTGCGTCGTGAACCCCAGTTTTGCCGAGCAGAATCAGGCGCCTCTTGCGCTGGCGGATCATCTCATAAACACCGGCCATCGAAACACGAATATGACCAAAGCCGCCCATGGCGATCACTGCCCCATCAGGAACAAACTGAGCTACTGCCTCGGCGATGGTCATGCGCTTGTCTTTGAGGTCGCGAGACTTGTTCTCCCGGACCCAGGCGCGGTGTTCGTCAGGGTCATGCCAGCCAACCAACTCGCCGTGGCCTTCGGCTAGGATTTCCATCGCATTCTCCTTCTGCCTCTTGGCCACCACACCTGCGCGTAGTGGCTTGGGCGCGAGATACTCAGCGGGAGGCCTGCCGCGTGTTATTGCCGCGTCAACCNNGGCAATACTCGGCTACTCCTCGTGATAGGCTGGCGCAAAGTACTGGATGTCCAGGATTGACCCTTCACGCCTATTCTTCGGTTTCAACACAGGCTTGACCCAGAGGCCGATCTCTAGTTCGTCCAGGCTGACCTTGCCCAGGCGATGCACGAGCAGGCTGTCTGCCCAGTCGAGCCGGATCAGTGCCAGGATGTCTGGGTCGGCCAGTGGCGTTCCGTCGAGGGCTTGGGTCACGATTGTGAAGCTGACCACTGTGCCTTCGGGCCCAACTTCGATCCAGTCATCTAGTTTCTCAAAGCAACGCTCACAGTAGAGGGTGGGTGGAACATAGACATAATCGCACTCTGGACATCTGCTCCCCAGCAATCGGCCACTCTCCTTGAGCTCGCGAAGGAACCTCTCTCCAGCCAGGCCTACCGTATAGCGGTTCTGAATGGGGATCTCTCCCTGCCAGGCTACTGCATCGATGTTTCTCTCGGCTCTTTCCAAAAGAGACATGACCACCTCCTCAGTTGCTGGGCTTAAAGTACCGGATATCGGTGATCGCTCCGGTACGCTGTCTGGCTGGTTTCCACACTGCCTGTACCTGCAGCCCAATGTGGACCTCAGTTGGGTCGACTTCGCCTAGAAGGTGTAGGATGCCCATACCCTTTGAGGCCCCCGCGATCTCAATGACCGCAGGGATGAGCGGCTCCTTGACGCGTTCCATGTCCCAACGCACATGACACAGTGAGAAGGTGTTCACCACGCCCTGGTCCTGCAGATAGACCCATTCATCCATGGGGCGGAAGCACCATTCGCAAAAGACGCGCGGCGGGACAACGATGCGCCGGCAAGCATGACAGGTGGTGCCAACGATGTGCCCGCGTTTGAGCTCGGCCAGATAACGCCCGATGGCGACACCTGTATCCCAGGCATAGCGGGCATTGGGCTCCCATGTGGTATAAAGGACCTTCTTCTCGGCAAAGTCCGATTCATGCAGGGCAACGCCGGGGTACTCTTTGATCTTGCTGCTCATCTTGCACCTCCTATCCACCGATGCCCAGGATGATCACTGTGCCGACCTGCATCAGGTCGCCCCAGGCCTGTGCCAGGCCGGTAATGGGCTTGCCCGGCACTTGACGCTTGCCCGCTTCACCGCGCAGCTGCCAGAAGAGCTCGGCCACTTTCATCAGGCCAGCAGCCGCGATCGGGTTGCCCACGCCCAACAGCCCGCCAGAGGGGCACACGGGCATGTTGCCAGTGCGCGCTGTCACTCCCTCAGCCGTGAGCCTGGGTGCGTCGCCCTTGTCCGCGAGTAACAGGCCTTCGAGGTGGTGCAGCTCTTTGTAGTCGAACGGGTCGTAGGGTTCCACGATGTGGATCTCTTTGCGGGGCTCGCGGATGCCCGCCATTTCGTAGGCCATGCGCGCGGCATACTCAACGTATTTTGGATAGTACAGGTCGCGGTTGGTCCAGTGCGCGCTGTCGAGAGACCACCCAACGCCCTTGATCCACACGGGCTTGTCTGTGATGCGCTTGGCCACGTTTTCCGAAGCAAGCACCAGGGCTACCGCGCCGTCGGTCACGGGACTGACGTCCAGTCGCTGCACCGGCCAGGCCAAGACCTCCGAGTTCAGCACATCTTCTACGGTGATGTTCGGCTCGGGCAGTAAGGCACAGGGGTGATCGGCGGCGTTGCGCTTGTTCTTCACTGACACCAGCGCGATGTCCTTCTTCTGTAGTCCATGCGTTTGCATGTAGCGGTTCATCTCTAGTGCAAAGATCCACAGCAAGTTGGGACCGAGTGGCCGCTCTGTCGTATGGTCGAAGATAGTCAGAAATGCCCCCTGCGGGTGCGGCTGACAGCTGGACATCTTTTCTTCGCAGACTACCAGGCAGACGTCGAACAGGCCCGAGGCCACGTGGTACCAGCCCTGGATGGGTGCAAAGACGCCGGTGCCGCCACCAACGTAGCTGCGCATGAACGGCTTGCGCCAGGCCCCCGCCCCATCGCTTAGGTACTCGCCTTTCATATGCACGCCGTCAAAGGCATCAGGGGCGGTGCCCAGTGCGACGCCATCCACGTCTTCAAGCGTGAGCTCGCAAGAGTCCAGGGCCATCTTCGCTGCTTCGTATGAGAGTTCTTTGCCCGTCTCCTGAGCCCGTCGGACAAACTTGGTCATCCCCGCGCCCACCACTGCTACCTTTCGCATACCCATGCTACACCTCCTCGTACCCGTTGCTCAGGATCACAGCAGCGCCGCTGGTGGTAGGGAGGCCTCTCCACCCAAAGGCCATTCCTGTTGTCACATCAGGAATCTGACGCTGGCCAGCCTCTCCTCTCAGTTGCAGTATTACCTCCAAGAGCCTCGCCAGTCCGGATGCGTCCAACAGATTGCCCATGCCCAGACTGCCGCCTGAGGTGTTGATCGGAAAGTCCCCGCCAAGCTCGGTAACGCCTTCTTCCACTAGCACACCCGCTTCTCCTGGCCGGCAGAGGCGCAGCGCCTCCATGTGCTGCAGTTCCTTGTAGGAGAAGGTGTCATCCACCTCGGCAAAGTCCAGTTCCTGCCACGGGCTGCGGATTCCGGCCATGCGGTAAGCCATCTCCCCGGCTTTGGCGGCGTAGACAGCGCTGGACCAGTCGCGGTTCTCAAGCGAGAAGGAGTCATTGCACCATCCGGCACCTGTCACCCAGACGGGCAGGTCACATAGCTCCTCTGCGCGCTGCTTTGAGGCCAAAACCACGACAATGGCGCCATCAGCGTGCGGGCTGATATCAAGGCGCGCGAGAGGCCAAGCCACGGTGTCTGATGCAAGCACGTCCTCTGGCTCGATGGTGGCTCCGAACGCCGCACAGGGATTGTAAAGGGCGTGGCGCCTGTTCTTGGCAACTACGCGAGCACACTGCTCACGGGTTGTGCCAGTCTCAGAGAGAAAGAGGTTCATCTCTAGACCGGCGATAAAGTGGGGGTTGGCTCCGAGCGGGCGGTTGAAGACGGGATCCATGGCGTAGGCCATGATGTGTTGAGGGGTGAGTATGTTGGAGGCTTTGCTATGTGCCTCAACCGCCACGATGTCCAGCGCTCCGGTGAGGATCTGCATATAGGCAGCGATGAACCCGTGCAGGCCGTCCCCAGCGATGGTGTGGACTGGCTTGAGAACAGCGCCCAATTGGTCGGGCACGTACTCATCAAAAATGCTTGTGCCCTCGGTAAAGTCCTCGGCTACGGTGACAAAGCTCTCGATGTCGCTGCGTGGATCAACCCCCGCGTCATCGTACGCTTTCACTGCGGCCTCGTACATCAGCTCTTTGTACGAGACGTCCGGTGTTAGAGCCCGGAAACCGGTGTAGCCAACGCCAATGATGGCTACTTCTCTGGACATACCCGACCTCCTTTCTTCAGCTGGCATGACGCGATATGTCGTAGTTATCTTTCGATAGAGTTGCTCCTTTCCTGCATCCCCTGTCTTGCCCTACTTATGCCAAATCGTCCTGATCGCCACATGCTGGCGGGATCTTCGACATGGCCGGCACTGTCAAATGCCAGGCGCTGTCGGAAATTGGTCTATCTGCACCTCTGATTGCTCGTTTTGCCTACGCCTGGCAGAATGCTGGGCACAGTACGTCCTCCAGTGTGGGTCGCCCAATCTCCTGCAGCTCATAGCGCACGCGTTGTGAAGGACGGTTGATCTTGATGAGCCGGCGCAGGTCGATGGGGGTGGCGATGATCACCAGGTCACAGGGCGTGTTGTTGACAGTTTCCTGAAGATCGTGAATCTGTCTGTCGCCGTAGCCCATCGCTGGCAAGATTGGCCCCGTGTTCGGGTATTTGCGGTAGGTGTCATCGATGGAACCTACAGCGTATGGCCGAGGGTCAATGATCTCCGCGGCGCCGTAGCGACGAGCCGCAACAAAACCCGCACCATACGGCATCTCCCCATGGGTCAGGGTTGGGCCGTCCTCGATGACTAGCACGCGTGCCCCTCGAATGACGCTTGGGTCATCGACAAAAATCGGTGACGCGGCCTCGATGATGGTGGCCGAAGGATTCACCGCAGAGGTGTGTTGACGGATCAGTGTCACCTTCTCCGGGTTCGCAGATTCGACCTTGTTGATTACTACCACGTCGGCCATTCGCAGGTTCGCCTCTCCCGGATGGTACTGCATCTCGTGTCCAGCTCTCAGTGGATCGGCCACCACAATGTGCAGATCCGGGCGGTAGAATGGCAGGTCATTGTTGCCGCCATCCCAAAGAATGATCTCCGCTTCCTGCTCTGCCTGTCGCAAGATGAGCTCATAGTCTACGCCAGCATACACAATGGTGCCGCGATCCAGATGTGGCTCGTACTCTTCGCGTTCCTCGATGGTACACTGATGCCGTTCTAGATCTTCGTATGAGGCGAAGCGCTGACATGCCTGTCTGGCAAGATCCCCGTAGGGCATGGGATGCCGCACGGCTACGACCCTCTTGCCATGCTCACGCAAGATATCTGCAGTACGGCGAGTTGTTTGGCTTTTACCACTTCCAGTGCGCACCGCACATACGGAGACGACAGGAACCTTCGATTTGAGCATTGTGGTATTGGCGCCCATCAAACGAAAGTCAGCACCGGCCGCCAGGACCTGGGAGGCTTTGTGCATGACGTATTCGTGCGGAACATCACTGTAGGCAAAGACCACCTGGTCAATGGCGTGTTCCTTGATCAGGGCATCCAGATCCCCTTCTGCGTGAATGGGTATGCCCTCGGGATAGCCTTCTCCGGCCAGCTCTAGAGGATATGTGCGGCCTTCGATGTTCGGGATCTGTGTAGCCGTGAAAGCCACGACGTGATACGCCGGGTTGTTGCGGAAATAGACATTGTAGTTGTGAAAGTCGCGACCTGCTGCGCCCATGATCAGTACTCGAGCCTTATTCACTGGGAGATCTCCTAGCATAGCATTGTTGACTGTGGCGTCACTGCCTATGACTCCCATCGCCCATGGCTGCTGCGACGAGTGCACCAGCGGCAATACACACCAGCCGGGTCTCAGGGGGATCGGCACGCGAGCCCACGACCAACGGGGCCTTGGCGCCCACTACAAGGCCTGCCATCCTGCCACCGGCAAAATAGGTGATCGCCTTGGCCATGATATTTACCGATTCGACGTTTGGACCAACCAGAACATCGGCTCGGCCGGCAACCTGCCCTGTGCGTCCCCGCTGTTGAGCTACGTCGGGCGACACAGCGGTATCCAACAAGAAAGGCCCATCCACGTGGGCACGCTCAGTTTGCCACCGATCCTGAAGAGCTGCAATTCTGGCCATCTCGAGACTCACAGGCAAATCCGGAGACGGGCTATCGGAAGCTGTGACCAAGGCCACCTTGGGCTCTGCTATACCGAGCGCCCGGGCTACCAGAATCGCGTTGCTGACGATCTCTGCCTTTTGCTCCTCTGTCGGGAAGAGAACCACCCCTCCATCTGTGATAAACAGCAGCCGTGAGAAGCCCGGCACCTCAAAAATGCCGACATGAGAGATCAAGTGACTGGTGCGCAGGTGAGCGCGGCGGTCGAGGGCTGCTCGCAGAAACGCGCTCGTCTGCAACTGTCCTTTGATCGCGACACGAGCCTGGCCTGAAGCCACGAGGCGTATCGCGCATTCTGCCGCTGACATAGGATCGGGTTCGTCCAAAATGTCTGCGTCCGCAAAGTTGAGCCCGTGCTCTTGAGCAATGCTGTGAATGGCCGGGCGGCTACCCACGAGTGTGGCGGACACAATCCCCAAAGCCTCTGCTTGGCTGACGGCAACAAGTACCTCATACTCCTCGGCCGCTGCCACGGCAACTGGTACCGGACCTGCAGCGGCGGCTACTTGAAGCATTTGTGCATAGTTGTCGATGTGAGGCAATGACGATTCCTTTGGGTTCCACTGCCTGATCAAGACAACCGGTAGGCCAGTTTGGCCAGCAGAACACCTATCTCATACATCAATAGTAGTGGTACCATGACCAGGCCCATGTTGAAAGGATCTGGGGTGGGTGTGATTACCGCAGCGATCACGGCAATGATCACGATGGCATACCGCCGGTACTTGGATAGGAACTGTGGTGTGATGATGCGCAACCGCGCAAGAAAGAACATGATCAAAGGAGTCTCGAACACAACTCCCGACCAAAAAAGTAAGGTGGTCACAAACGTTACATATTCGGAAATGGCCCATTGTGCTTCGACCAGGTCCCCACCGAACGACAGAAGGTAGTCCAAAGCGTAAGGAAGCAAGACAAAGTAGGTGAAGGCAACACCGATCACAAAGGATAGGGTGGCGGCGGGCACAATTCCCACCATGTACTTCCGTTCACTTGTTTGCAGCCCGGGCCATACGAAGCGGATGAGCTGATAGACCAGGATTGGCATAGCGAGGATGACACCGCCGAACAGTGCGACCTTGAAATAGGTAAGGAACATCTCGGTCGGTCGAAGGAAGATCGGCTTGATGCCAGCGGGAGCGATCAGGAAACGCATGATAGGGGTAGTAAACGCCAGGGAGACGATGGTGCCAATGACTAGCGCCAGAAGCGACCAGATCAGTCGTCTGCGGAGCTCTTCCAGATGCTCGACGATGGTCATCGGCGCTTCATCTGTCACGGCCTTTCATCCTTCTTGTTCCCTGTTGGTGCTGCCAGAGCGATCAGGCAGCGTCAGGCGTGCCTCTGTGGGCTGCGAGGGAGTTGGCATCGAGACATCCGATGCGAGTGGCGAAAACGCCTTTATCCGAGAGCCCTGCTGTGGGTCCTCAGCCACGTTCTGCGTGTCTGGCGATACTTGCTGTCCGATTCCCTCGGCCTCGTTGGCAGCCGAACGCACGGCGCCCGCAGCGTCGTGAGAGGCGGTTGTTAAATCTTCGGCCAAGCTGTTCATTTCCTGCGTGGCACTCTCCAGTTCGCTGCGGAATTGCGCGGTGAGTTCGTCTGACATGTTCCGCATTTCACGCAGTGTCTTGCCCAGCGTCTTACCAACCTCCGGCAGACGCCGGGGGCCGAAGACAATCAGTGCAAGCATCAAGATGAGTAGCAGTTCGCCTGGACCGATGCCCAGTATGTTCAACCGCCATTCCTCCTGCGAATGTCAGGCTCCAAGGTTGGCTCGGGAAATAGTCCAAGATGGCAATGGGCACAGCGGGGGCGCCCCCCGTTCAGCTCGGCTGGATAGTCTTGAGTCTGCCAACAGTGCCGGTCTCCTGCATTGCCACCAAAGTGCCCAAAACGCCGTTGACAAAGCGCCTGGAGCTTTCGCTACCAAAAAGCTTGGCCAGTTCTACGGCTTCGTTGATGGCTACCTTGACTGGCGTCTGATTGAGCAAGGCAATCTCGAAGATAGCCATGCGCAGGATATTGCGATCTATCAGGGCCATTTGCTCAACCGGCCAATCAGCAGCAATTCGGGTAATAACCCCATCTAGTTCTGACTGGTGATCGACAACTCCTATTACCAGTTGTTGGAAAAGCTCCTGTCCCTCTGCGGGCAAGGGCTTATCTGCCAGCCGGTTTGCTGCCACCAGCTGTGGGGAGTGCCCAGCTCCATCGATTTCGAATAGGGCCTGTAGGGCCAGAATGCGGGCCTGTCGTTTTGTTCTCACAGGTATCCCTGTCTTACGGTCGCGCGGATTCAGGTCTGCTTACGATGCGGATGCCTGAGCGACATCCATAATGTGCACATTGATCTCGCGAACAGCCATTCCTACAATATCGTGAATCGCTCGAGTCACTTTGCACTGCACTTCTCGGCTCAGGTCCAGCATCGCAACATCGGCCTGGGCGACGATGTAGAGGTTAAGTACCACAGCATTGTCAACGACCTGGACTTTTACGCCATCGCCTTGTTGAGCACTAAGGAATCGACCGACGCCTGTGCTGGCCATAGAGGAAACACCCGGCACGGAGATGGTTGTCAGACGTGCGATCATAGCCAACACTCCGGGAGAAATACTCACCGTTCCCAAAGCCTTGGGCATCTGCGCTTTCTCCTTCCTGACTGACTACGCCAACGCCTTACATTGCCAGGCCGCCATCGACATTCAGCACCTGGCCAGTAATGTACCCCGCCTCTTCCGAAACGAGAAACGCCACTGCGCTTGCTACGTCGTCTGCGCTACCGGGGCGTCCAAGAGGAGTCATCTGCATGCCTTTGGCGACCAGCTCTGGACTCAGTTGTGACGTGAGGTCCGTGGGGATATAGCCTGGTGCTATGGCATTCACCGTGATATTGCGAGAACCGACCTCCTTGGCGAGCGACTTGGTAAAGCCGATGATCCCTGCTTTGGAGGCAGCATAGTTGGTTTGACCGGCATTGCCTGCCACGCCGGACACCGAAGTAATGTTGACGATCCGGCCGTATCGCTGCTTCATCATAGTTCGCTGGGCCGCCTTGCAGCAGGCGAAAACGCTCTTGAGGTTGGTATTCAGAACAATGTCCCAATCTTCCTCGGCCATGCGGACGAGCAGTGTATCGCGGGTTGTGCCGGCGTTGTTCACCAGTATGTCCAGCCGGCCCAGACGAGTCACCGCTTCGTCCACAAGGCGCGAGGCTTCTGAATAGATGCTGACATCGGCTTGCACGGCAAAGCCCTCGCCTCCCGCGTCGCGCACTAGACTCAGAGTGTCCTCGGCAGCTGCGTGATTGGAGAGGTAGTTTACTACCACGGTTGCTCCGAGACGAGCGAGCCTGATGGCGATGGCCCGACCAATTCCCCTTGCTGATCCGGTAACGATCGCTGCCTGGCCTTGTAGCATGTTCATCGCCGTGCCTCCCATGCGTCGATATCTTGGATGGTCCCGAGCTGAATAGTGCAGACCGTTGGGTCGATGCGCCTGATTAGACCGGTCAGGACATCTTTGGGGCCGACTTCTACGAAAGTCCGGATTCCCTGCGCGAGCATGTATCTAACACTCTCGACCCATCGCACCGGCAAGACTGGCTGCTGCAGCAGCTCGGACCGGATTTCCTGAGGCGTTGTAATCGGCTGTGCAGACACGTTGCCGATCAGTGGAACTCGGGCTGGCCATACTGGCGTGGCAGGTAGAATCTTTGCCAAACTATCCGTAACCGACTGCATCATGGGGCAGTGCGATGCCAGGCCCACTGGCAAAGCGATCACTCTACGCGCACCATGGGCCATGGCCAGTTGCCCCGCCTGCTCGACCGAGGCTTTCTTACCGCTGATCACGATTTGCCCCGGAGCGTTGTCGTTGGCCAGCCAGACGCCACCGACCTGCTCACATATGGCGCGCAAGGGTTCGACACTGAGGCCAAGAACCGCGGCCATCGCTCCTGGCTCGCGCACAGCCGCCTCGCTCATTAACTCGGCTCTTTCTCGCACAAGAAGCAATGCAGAGGGAAGGTCCAAACATCCGGCAGCCAGCATCGCGGAATATTCCCCGGTACTATGTCCAGCAACGAACGACGCTTGTAGCGGCGTACCCTGCCTTTCCTCTAGTGCGGCCAAGATCGCTGCGCTCGCCGTGACGAGGGCGGGCTGAGCATTGTGTGCATCATCGAGCATTGCTGCTGGCCCGTGGAAGCACAGGTCGGAGAGTGGCAAAGGCAGAATGGCATCAGCTATTTGGAACACCCGTCGTGCCCCAGCGCAGCGCTCGGCGATATCTTGGCACATCCCCACGTACTGCGAGCCGCTGCCAGGAAAGACCAGGGCCGTGTCTGGTGGCATCATGGCTTGTATCGCTGGGTGTGGATGCCTGCCATGGGTCAGTCGTCGTTCGTGGCAAACTGCGGCAGCGTACGAAGGACAGCCTCCGCCTCCGCCACGATGCGCGTTATCAGTTCTGCCGCAGATGGGATATCGTGGACCAGGCCACAGCTCTGTCCGGCCATGAAGGAGCCTTCAGTGACGTTCCCTTCGACAGCAAGCCGGAGTTTGCCAGTACCGAACTCTAGCAACTGGTCTTCACTGAGTCCGATCTTTTCCATTTCTTGAAATGCCCTTGTCATGGGATTGCGCAGGGCACGCACTGGATGGCCTAGACTATGTCCGGTGGTAATCGTTGCGCGATCGCCAGCCTTGACAATCAACTGTTTGTAGTTGTCGTGAACCGGGCACTCTCGCGTGGCGATGAACCTTGTCCCCATCTGTATGCCAACTGCTCCGAGTGCAAGAGCAGCCGCAAACCCGCGGCCATCAGCGATTCCTCCGGCAGCGATGACAGGAATGCGCACCGTATTGACTATCTGCGGTACGAGTGGGAAGGTATTGACATCGCCGATATGGCCACCTGACTCGTTGCCCTCAGCAATGATCGCATCGGCTCCCGCGTTTTCCAGACGCTTGGCAAGTGCAGCGGAGGCAACCACCGGAATGACACGGATCCCTGCTTCCTTGAGCGGCGGGATGAGGGCGGCAGGGCTGCCTGCCCCCGTGGTCACAACAGGAACCTTCTCGCTGATGCACAAACTGACCACATCCCGTGCGTAGGGCGAAAACACGGGGATATTCACCCCAAATGGGCGTTGTGTTCTTGCCTTGATCTCACGTAGCTGCGCTTGCACGAGCGATGGTGGAGCGTTGCCCGCCCCGAGGATGCCCAAGGCGCCAGCCTCAGACACAGCTACGACTAGAGAGGGACCAGATACCCAAGCCATGCCACCTTGGATAATCGGGTGCTTAATGCCCAACAGGTCACAGAGCAGTGTGTGGATCATGATGATTGAGCTAGTCCTTCCTTAGGCACATCAGCAGGTGCGAACGTATAACGCGAACAAGGCCGTGTCAGCCACTGGAGGCGCAACACGGCCTTGATCTGTGACAGGACAGAGCCTATTCCTTCTTTTTGGTCTTGATCTCAATGACCTCAACGCCTTTGTAGTTGCCGCAAGCGGGGCAGGCGCGATGAGGGAGGCGCAACTCATGACACTGCGGGCATTCCACAAGTTTTGTGGCGTGCAGTGCCAGATGGCTCCGTCGACGATCGCGCCGACCCTTGGAAGTTTTCCTCTTTGGTAGGGCCACGACTAGGGTGCTCCTTTCATAACAAATTACAGCAACTGATGCAGCGACTCCAACCTGGGATCGCTCATCTCAGGGTGACATCCACAACTCTCTATGTTGAGATTTGCCCCGCAGACTGGACATAACCCGAGGCAGTCTGGTTTGCACAGCGGAGACATGGGAAGCGCCAACAACAAATTCTGCCGCACCACTTCGGTCAGATCCAAAAGATGGTGCCCATCGATGCGGTTAGCTGCCTCCTCTGTATCCTCAGGCGGAATGCCCACGCCCGTGTAGATGTCTATGGACGGGCAGAACTGCTCCTCGAGACTGACCTCGGCGGCCTGCGCGAATGCCTCCAGGCAGCGTCGGCACGGTATGCTCACCACCGTATGGAGCCTGCCAGTCACAAGGATTCCATCACTTGTGCGCAAGAGCCGAATCTTGCCTGTCAAAGGGCCAAGTACGGTAATACTATCATCAATTCCCGTGATGTCATCAGCCAACTCGTATCGGCGTTCCGAACCCACGGGTGATCTCAGGAGCTGAGCTACGTTGAATCTCATCGTTACCACATCAAACACGAAGAACTCCATCGCAATGCTACTATCGCAGGGTCAATTATAGGCAGTGATCCGCGCGTGTCAAAAGCGGTACAACTCAGCTGCGTTTCTGCTGTTGAGCGCCAGCGGCATCCTCCGGCGACCGTGGCACGCTTTTCCTCTGTAGTTTTGCGAGGCCATTAGAGGTAGTCCTGAGCAGAGTGGACAGCCGCGACTCGAGGTCGCTGAGTACTCCAACAGCATAGTCCTCAGCACCCTTGCGTACTTCATCGGCGCTTCTCAGCGCCTGGGCCTTGATATTGTCAGCCTGTACTCGCGCCGCAGCCGCGATCTCGTGTTCATCGACCAACCGCGTGATTTGCTGGCGGGCCTGCTGGATGAGATTCTCGGCCTCGACCTGTGTCGCAGCCTCAATCGTCTCTTTGCTTTGCAGTACCTCTTCCGCCTCTCGGATCTGCTCCGGGATGGAAACGCGCATCTGGTCGATGATTTCGAAGAGAGCAGCCTCATCAATCAAGGTCTTGTTGGAGAATGGAACTCGCCATCCAGCGTTGACCAGACCTTCCAGACGGTCTACGAGGGTCAGGATATCCATCGCCAGCTACCACCTTTCGAGAAGCAATCTGGTGGGCACAAGGGTGTGTCCGCTACTCACGCAGGGAAACGATCTGAACCCGGCCGCTTGCGTCTGGTCCCAAACGGTGGAACTTGTCTGCAAGTGCAGTCGCTACATAGGATGGTACCATCCCATTCAGACAACCGCCTACCATGGCGATCTCCTTGGCAATGCTGGAGCTCAGGAAAGCATGCTCCTGCCTTGTCATCAGGCATACTGTGTCGATGTCAGGCGCCAGCTTCCGGTTGGTCAAGGCCATCTGAAACTCTAGTTCAAAATCGGACAGCACCCTCAAACCACGCACAATGACTTCTGCGCCCATGGCGCGGGCGAAGTTCGCAGTCAGACCGTTATAGCTGACGACCTCGATATTGGGTATGTCGGTGAAGGCCTGCTTCGCCATGGCGAGTCGCTCACTCGTTGAGAACAAGAGTGTCTTGAGGGGACGATCATAGACGGCCAAGACGAGCTTGTCGAAAAGCACCGCCGCACGTGTTGCGATGTCCACGTGACCGTTGGTAATCGGGTCGAAGCTACCTGGGTAGAGCGCGGTTGTCATTGTAACCCCCCTTGCGAAAAGCGACGATGGTCTTTGTTAGGATAGGTCGGAGTATTGCCCCCAAAAGTCTTCCACCCTGCGGGCAAGAAACTGATGTTCCGGCTGCGACAATCCGGGGTCGCTGCGGAATAATGCAGCGGCTGCTCGACGCGCTTCCTCGAGCACACGAAGGTCTCCCAACTGTGCAACTTTCAGATCTGGAAGCCCACTCTGGCGAGTGCCAAAGAACTCACCCGGCCCCCGTAGCTTGAGATCTTCCTCGGCCAGGGCGAATCCATCTTGGGTTGTCTCGATGATCTTGAGTCGCTGTGTAGCGTCAGCCGAGGGAGATTCGGCCAGCAGCAGGCAATAGGATTGGTCTGGACCGCGACCGACGCGACCGCGAAACTGATGCAACTGCGCAAGTCCGAAACGATCGGCTCCGTCAACCAGCATTACCGTGGCATTGGGGACGTCGATGCCAACTTCGACCACCGGCGTAGTCACCAAGATGTCACTCTCTCGCTCGCGGAAGCGACGCATGATGTCATCCTTTTCCGCGTTGGCGAGTCGTCCGTGCAGTAGGGCCAGGCGCATGTCGGGAAAGACCTCGGTCTGCAGCCGTCGATACTCATTCGTAGCGGCCCGCGCCTCGATATGCTCTGACTCCTCGATCAGTGGGCAAATGATAAAGGCCTGTCGACCCTGTTGAACCTGACTGCGGATGAACTCATAAGCGTGCTCTCGCTCAACTGGCTTGAGCCATTGAGTGGCGATCTTCTGTCGATGTGGCGGCAGTTCATCGATAGTCGATATGTCAAGATCCCCGTGGATGGTCAATGCCAGAGTGCGGGGGATGGGCGTTGCAGTCATCACGAGAATGTGTGGGTTGTAGCCTTTCTGGCGTAGGGCCGCGCGCTGGGCAACGCCGAACCGGTGCTGTTCGTCTACCACCACCAGACCCAGATCACGAAATGTGACGGCCTCCTGGATAAGGGCATGCGTGCCCACCAGGATGTCAACCTCGCCGGCAGCCACGGCGCGACGTTGCTCTTGTTTTTCGGCAGGGATCATGCTGCCCTTTAGCAGGCCTACTCGGATTCTGGGGATGCCTGCTTGATGAACCTCAGGAGCGCGCTGCGCCGCTGCGTCCAGGCCTTGCACAAGCGCAGTCAGAGTGAGAGCATGCTGCTCTGCCAGTATCTCTGTCGGCGCCATGATTGCCGCCTGCATGCCGTTGCTGACCGCTGCGAGCATCGCGCCAAGAGCCACGACGGTCTTGCCTGAACCCACGTCGCCTTGTAGCAGGCGGCTCATTGGCTGAGAACGCTGAAGGTCGGTGAAGATCTCCTGAAGGGCGCGTTGCTGTGCTGCGGTCAGCGAGAAAGGCAAGCTGGACGTAAATGCGCTGATCATAGGCTGGTGAATCTGCAGCGGCCGTCCTTGCTGCGTTTGCCAGAGCGCACGCTGCTTGATCACACCGAGCTGAATGTACAGGAATTCTTCAAAGCAAAGACGGTGTCGAGCCTGGGCAAGAGTCTGCTCATTGTCTGGGAAATGCACTTGCCGCAGGGCGGTGGGAAGATCGGCCAGTTGATGCGTTTTTCGGAGTTCATCTGGGATGGGGTCTGCTACACTGGGGGCAAGGCGGTCCAGGGCTGACTTGACAAGGGTGCGCACGCGGCGCGCGCTAAGCCCCTCAGTTAGTGGGTAGACAGGAACGAGTCGGCCAGTATGCACTAAATCTGGCTTCCATGGTTCCCATTGAGGGGACTGCAGGGTAAGACGCCCCAAATATTGGTCCACCCGGCCGCTAAGAACAAGGCGCCTGCCGATCGGCATCTGCCGCAGGAGATATGGCTGGTTGAACCATACCGCTTCAATCATGCCCGTATCATCGCTGATGACCGTCCGAGTGAGTTGCATGCCGCCACGGGTCTGCTGATTGCGCGCCTCACGGACTATCCCAACGATGGTGATCTCCTCGCCGTATTGCAGCTCTTGGATCTTCTTGAGGTGGCTAAAGTCATCGTAGCGCCGGGGAAGAAAATACAGCAGGTCCTGTACGGTTTGCAGATTGAGGTGATTGAGACGGCGTGCTTGTACAGTCCCTATCCCAGGGAGTTCGCTGAGCGGAGACGTCAAGTAGATGTCAGGCTGCCCGGAACGCGATGCGCCCCTTGTCTCTCTCCTGCCGGCGCCCATAGTGTCTGTGGCACTTGCTACTTCGGCATACCCGTTTCCGAGGGCGGCCTGCATAGCCTGGTCGAGCGCGGCACTACGCTCTGCGACGGACTTATCTCCGTACCCCTGCAAGGCCGTGCCGATCACATTCAACGTGGCGCTCTGCTCAGGGGTGCATGCCCCCGTCCGCGCCTGCCCAAGCCAGCCGGCCAGGAATCCTTCTAGGCCTCCTATCACCTTGTGGTCCAGGCTGCCGTCCTGACGCTCGGCCCTCAGCACCTTGATCAACTTCTCATAGTCGGGGTTACCCACAGGGCTAAGTCCCTTCGTAGACTCCTATGCCCACTGCATCTGGCCCCAGGTATGCCGCTAGTGCCGGTCCATAAGCCCGGAGATCGAGGTTCTTCTGTGGGAAGGCTTGCGTCACTTGATCGAAAAGGGCCTGTGCCTCATCCGAGGGGCGGCCTTGTAGAACTGCGGCTTGCTCAAAGTGGGCGAATTCTCCGAGGAATTCAAAGAGCCTATCGACTGGCTTGCCACGAGATCGTACGCGTTCGAGCGGTACAATCCTGCCATCCTCAATGATCAGCAGTGGTCGCAGCCCAGAGAGTCCTTCGGAGAGCCAGCGTTCCCTGCTCCGACGGCTGTGACGGCCAAAGTATTCCAGGTTCTCGGTGAAAAAGACCATGTAGATATGGGGAATGGTCCCTCGAATCAGGCGGACGATCTCATCGGCAGGATCCCCGCGTTGTGCACTCTGAGCCGCGAGAATGGCCAGCAGTGCCAGCCCCCAGGATATCATGCGTGAGTCAACCACGGTGATCTTGCTCCGACCGAGGAAGGCCCGCGTCGCCTCTTGTGCTGCCAGAACGGACCCATTGAGACTGGATGAACTATGTATGGACAAGATCTGGTCTGCGCCCTCTAGCAGTTGGCTGTAGACATCGTGAAATTCCGTATGTGGAGGCGCCTCAACAGTGGGGGAAAGCACTCCCTCCGACATGTGACGATAGAACGTGCTGAGATCAATGTCGATGCCGTCTCTGAGCATCTGGCGGCCCACGCGGACCCTCAGAGGCACAACGGTAATATCTAGCTCACTTGCGAGTCGAGCGGAGATGTCCGCTGAGCTGTCAGTAACGATCCTGATCATGCTTCTCTCCCGCCGGGCATCTATTCTGCCGAGATGATATACTGATAATGAGGCTGCTTTCCATCTACGAGCTCAACCTCTTTGCCGGGATTGTGATGAGCAATCCAGGCTGCCAATTGCTCGGCCTGCTCCCGAGTCACCGAGTCGCCCCAATATACCGTGATGATCTCATAGTTCGCGATGTTGATGCGGTTCAGGATTGCCTCTGTCACCTGCCGCAGGTCGTCACCCGCTTCAACAAGATCACCATTGAGAAGGGCGATGTACTGCCCTTCGTGGACCTGAAGCCCTTTGATCTGTACTGTACGGACAGCATTCGTGACCTCTATCGTCTGGACTTGTCCAGCAGCTCGCTCCATTAGGTCTGCATTGCTCTTCAGCTCACTCTGAGGGCTGAATGCCAGGAGGGCGCTAACGCCTTGGGGAATTGACCGTGTGTGTATGACGACTACCTGCTTGTCTGACAAGTTCTGTGCCTGCTCTGCGGTCAGAATGATGTTGGGGTTGTTAGGTAGCACGATAACCTTCTCGGTGGGCTGTCTGGCAATCGCCTCGAGAATCTCTTCTGTGCTTGGATTCATGGTCTGGCCGCCTGCCACAATGCCCCCCCCCCCAAGCTTTCAAAGACCTGGGATATGCCCTCGCCATTCACGATAGCGACGGTAGAGATTTCTCCTGTTGGAAGTGCAGGATCGGATGAATTGGACTGTTTGGCCAGGAACTGGTGGTACTGATCCTGCATGTTCTCCAGCACAACATCTTGCAGTTGGCCTTGAGTCGTGGCATAGCTGAAGATGCGGCCAGGGTCCTCAGAATGGATGTGCACCTTGATCGTAGTGCTGTCACCTACTACCAGGACACTGTCGCCCATGCCCATGATCGTCTCGCGAATTGCGTCAATAGGCAGATTTTCCCCGACGACAAGAAACTGAACATCGTAACCATACTCATGTTCGGGTTCGCCCTCAGGCTCGAGTCGGCTGACAGGCTTTGCACCCTCAACAACTTTCGTTGGCTCCCCACGCAGGTATCGCAAGATACCTTCCAGGATTGCGCACAACCCTTGTCCGCCAGCGTCAACTACCCCTGCCTCCTTTAGGACTGGCAGTAGATCCGGTGTGTGTACGAGAGTCGTCTGCGCCTGTGCCAGGGCCTGCTGCATGACA
This sequence comes from Anaerolineales bacterium UBA6131, assembly GCA_002435875.1. Lineage (GTDB taxonomy): Bacteria > Chloroflexota > Anaerolineae > UBA2200 > UBA2200 > UBA6131. The sequence continues at coordinate 21,116 of DIVN01000223.1, read as the reverse complement.
AAAACGATATCCTCGGACTGTGCCGCTGCTCGCAGGGCGGCTTCAGAGGCCTCCCGTGCTACAGTCAGAATGGTGCCCTCAACCGGGCGGATGACACCCTTGTAGGCTACTGCGGATCCCTCACGCATTGCTTGTGCCCAGTCGGAGGCGGTAAGGTAGGTCTTGCCGTCGAGATACTTGGCTACGCCTCGCCAGATCTGCGAGAGGATCACACCTGAGTTCCCTCGCGCCCCCATGAGCGACCCATGCGCAAGTGCACGCACCACTGCCGAGATGGTGTTCTCGGCTACGGCTGAGATCTCTCTCAACGCGGCCTGCATGGTGAGATACATGTTGGTACCCGTATCGCCATCAGGGACCGGGTAGACGTTCAGAGAGTTAATAAGTTCGATATGGGCCTCAAGCCATGACCCCGCAGCCTCAATGTAGCGCCTGAACTCCTGCCCGTCGCAGATCGACGGCTTGCCCGAATGACGAGCGTCCGCTAGTTGCTCCGAGTGTGGAGATGGCTCAGGAGGGATAATCTCGGCTTGGGACAGAGCGTTCTTCTCACTCAATAACGGCTACCTCCAGTCAAAAAACACGACTTGCGAGTTGGGCCTGGAACAAGTTTTCCGAGACTGGGCGGCTAGTTGCCGCTAAGTCTAAGTCCTTGCACGTGCACGTTGACTGCATCTATTGGTATACCCAGGGCCTTCTCGACGCGGAACTTTACATTTTCCATAATGTTTTGAGCCACTTCGCTGATGCGCACGCCATACTCAAACACGACATATAGATCAATTGTAATTCTCTCATTGTTCACATTGACGCGCACACCGCGGCGATGGTGCTCTCGCTGCAGTACCTCGGCGAAGCCGCTGTATGGCGTTGGACGTGCCATTCCGACAACCCCATAACACTCAAGCACTGCCGTAGCTGCCAACCCGGCGATTGCCTGCGGAGAAACCTCGATTCGGCCCAACCTACTCTGCTCGGTCATGCGCCTTCTCCTCGATACCAAAGCCAACTTGCACAAAATGCGTTGTTGTGCTAGGATAGATGTCTGTTTGGTACAGTAACGTTAGAAAGAGGTCTCTGCTATGGCTATCAAGTGCGATTTGTGTGGGAAGAGTCCGATGGTTGGACATAATGTGAGCCACTCGAAGCGGGCCACAAAGCGTCGCTGGCGGCCGAACATTCAGGCGGTGACCATACAGGATGGTGATACCGCGCGACGGCTCCGCCTTTGCACCCGCTGCCTGCGCACCCTTCACAAATCCTAGCCATCACTCGCAGCCTAAGAGCCAGTAGCCCTAGTGGCTGCTGGCTCTTTCATTTGTTGAACACCTCAGGCAGCGATTCGATGCTCCGCCTGACTTCTGCAACCGCCTGCGACAGGCCACCCGATGCGCTGAAAAGCGCCGACCCCATAGCGAGTACGGTTGCTCCTGACGCCACCACCGACGGAATCGTGTTGAGGTTGATTCCTCCATCAACTGCCAGCTCGGCGTGTGAGTCCTTCTCCTCGAGCAGCTGCCGAACACGGCGAATCTTGGCCAGCATATTTGGTATAAAGCTCTGACCGCCGAACCCTGGATTGACCGTCATCACGAGGATCGAATCCAGGTCATTCAGCACTTCTTCGATTAGAATCGTTGGTGTGGCCGGGTTAAGCACCACGCCAGCCTTGATCCCTCGGGCCTTGATCTGCTGGATGGTCCGGTGCAGATGTGGGCAGGTCTCTTGGTGGACTAAGATCGAGTCGGCCCCTGCGGCAGCGAACTCGTCGATGTAGCGCTCTGGCTCAACGATCATCAGATGCGTAGGAAGCGGCAGCCTGGTTATGCGGCGCACGGCTGCGACCACAAGCGGCCCGACAGTAATGTTGGGCACAAAGCGTCCGTCCATGACATCGATGTGGATGCTATCTACACCTGCTGCCTCGGCCTCCGCGATCTGCTCTCCAAGCCGGGAGAAATCGGCCGAAAGTATGGATGCCGAGATCTGGATGCGATGTCTACTATTCATAAGATTATGATACTTGCTAATGCCAAAAAAGGCAAGGACTTTGCGGATCGATCTAGCCAGGTACACTACCCAATCGCGAACGCAGTTGGCCGCAGCCGGCCTGAATATCCAGGCCTCGGGCCAAGCGGACCGTATTTGCCACCCCAAGGCGGTTGAGTTCCTTTCGAAAAGCCATGATGCTTGCTCTAGGTGCAGGCCGGTACTCGCATGCAGCGGTTGGATTGAGCGGGATGAGGTTCACATGGCAGAGCAAGCCCTGCAGCAACTCGCCCAGCGCCTGCGCTTGTTCCCTGGCATCATTGACGCCGTCCATCAATGCGTATTCGAAACTAACGCGGCGACGTGTCCGTTCTGTGTACTCTCTACATGCCTCGATCAGCTGCACAATTGGATAGTGGCGATTGGCTGGTACCAGTCGATCTCGCAGGTCATCTGTCGGTGCGTGCAGCGACACCGCAAGGCCTACGGGCACATGTTCGTTGGCAAGCTTCTGGATCCCGGGGACGAGGCCTGCTGTGGAGATCACAAACCGGCGTCCGCCCAGACCCAGGCCGCGGGCATCATTCAGCACTTGTATAGCCTGCCATACTGCCTCATAGTTGGCCATTGGCTCGCCCATGCCCATGAAAACTACGTTGCTTACCATCTCGCCGTTACTCTTGAGTTGCGCGGCATAATGGAGTACCTGGGAAATGATCTCCCCACTGGTCAGATTGCGCTGAAACCCACTCTGCCCGGTCGCACAGAACGGACAAGAGAGTGCACAGCCTACCTGCGAGGATATGCACACCGTGCGACGACCCTCGTAGTACATCAGAACTGCCTCGATGGTCTCCTGGTCGTGCAGCCTGAAAAGGCCCTTCTGGCTGAGGCCGTTGGCTGATCCTATGGTTTCCAGAAGCTCCAGACTCTGAACCTCCGCGAGCGTACCGAGGCGCTCCCGCAGGCTGCTCGGCAGGTTGGTCATTCCGCCAAAGTCAGACACCAGGGAGCGATAAACCCACTCGAAGACCTGACGCGCGCGAAAGGCTGGCTCTCCGAGTGTGGCCAGCCAGCTCTCTAGTTGAGCATAGGATAGATCTGTAATGAGCATCTCGTTTTGCATCGCATCACCCCTGGTCTAGCGCAGGTCCTTGCTCTGTCGCACGCGACAGGTACTCCCGATAGTCGTCGGGTGTATCTACGTCAAATAGCACGTCCGCTGATGACATCTGGACTTCGAGCACATCGTTCGCGAAGCGATCAAATAGTTGTCGTCCTCCAGAATCACCGCTCAGTTCACGCAGAGCTGAGAAGAAACATCGTGGGAAGAGCACCGGATTGCCCCGAGATCCACGATGCACTGGCGCGACCATCTTGTTCAGGCTCCGATATCCAGAGTTGATGATGCGCTCAACGTCGTCCCTGCTCAGGCAGGGCTGGTCGCCTAGGACGAATAGTACTGCTTCTGTCTGGCGGCCTGGAGCAGAAGAAGATTCGCCAGCCAAAATGGCGTCAAGTCCAACGCGAATGGAAGAACTGATCCCGGACTCCCATTGATCATTTACAACGGTCCTGCACCCTGGGGGGAGCGATTTAGAGATGCTTTCGGCCTGGTTGCCAAGAACAACCAGCGTGGAGCAGGCACTGGTTGTGCCGACTACTTCCACGATGTGTCGGAGCATGGTCTCGCCGCTGAGACGAAGCAGCTGTTTTGGAGAGCCAAAACGAGAAGAACCGCCAGCGGCCAACACTATCGCTGCTGTAGGCCGCCACCATTCGATGACGGGGTCAGGCTCCGTCAGCGCGGTGATGAGCACACCAGCCACGCGCTCATGGGCCTGTACCCCCCGCGCAATCAGGCGTGCCTGAGCAAGCGCTTGCTCATCGTGCACTTTGTTGACCATCGGTACTACCCGGGCGTGGGCCGGGATCTCCTTGAGGCTGCCCTCTGGCTGCGTAAGCAACTTGGTGTATGTCTCGATGTCGATGCGCTCTCCGATGGCTAGGCCGGTGAGGCTGGAGAGCAGTTCAGGGCGGTGTGCCGTCTGTGGCGAGAGGGGCTGCCCCAGTGCCTCGATCCCCACGAGCGGGATTACGAGCGTGGTTTCGGCCGGGATCACGGGTTCGTAGGGAGCGGGAGCCTTGATCGGGAGCCCTCTTGACCCATCGGCCTCGATGAGAAGAACGTCTGCCAGTTGTGCAAGCTTGCCTGCGCTGTCAGGGTCGATGCCTTTCAACTTGTCGTCAGACTCCTGAAGCCCGCTAGCAAGGGTCACGTGCTTACACCGACCCAGAGCCGACTGGGCTCTCGCGACCAGCTCTGCCAGGTTATCGCTCACGATCAGGCAGTCTGTCTGAGCGGTGGTGGGTGGCCGAATCATCGTGGTTGTTGTACTGATGATTCTCCAGTCCCGCTGCGCCAGTTCTTGAGCCAGCCGATACATGGCAGTGGTTTTCCCGCCACCGCCGACAAGGGCGACTACATCGCGTCGCCGGATCTGCAGAGTGTCACATAGATTCATACGGTTCGAAGCCTGTCTGGATCGGGTTTGCTGTAGCAGTAGTATGGTCGACCGCGAGGCTGGATGTCATGTCGTGGCTGCATTCGCTGCTGCCTTGGTGGTCAGTGGAGCCTTAGTGCCCTTGGGCGGCAACGCGTTATACAGAGCCCACAGCCGGTGCACAGTTGGGGGTCCAGTGTCGCCTTGTGTTCGCGGACATGGATAGCGCCATAGACGCAACTGGTCTCGCACAGCCCGCACCCTGTGCAGGCCTGGACGTCGAGAATGGGGTGAACAAAATCCCTCGAGGACTGCCGTTCCGAGGCTCGGCGGAGAGCGCGTCCTTGGATGTCTGCAATTGACGGAATGTCATGGTCGTCTAGCCAGGAATTGATCTCCGCAGCTATCTTGCCCAAGATCGTCGGCCCCTGCAGGATCGCGGCCGTGCATACCTGCACTGCAGAAGCACCCGCCATGAACATCTCTATGGCGTCAATGCCGCGGGTGATGCCGCCTGCACCGAATATCGGCAGATTCACCTGGCGCGCTACATCGAAAATGCAGCGTATGGCGAGTGGCTTGATTGCTGGTCCTGATAGCCAGCCGTAGCCTTCGCCTCCCAGAAGGGGGTCTCCGGTCTCTGTATCGAGGGCCAAACATGGGCCGAACGAGTTGATCAGAACGAGGCCATCGGCGCCGGCATCTCTTGCAGATTGCGCTGCCGCAACCATGTTGCGGCCCAGTGGGCTGAGCTTGACCAGGACAGGCACATCTAGAGCCTGCTTGGCGGCCCGAATGGCGTCCATCATCGGCCCAGGGTCCTCTCCGACATAATGAGTGGATAGTTCCACGGCATCGGCAAAGGGGCGCACACGAGGTGCCAGCTTGGCAATGTCATCAGCGGTATATCCAAGTCCGATAATGAGCGGGAGGCCGCTCTCCTTGGCCAGAGCGTATTCTGTAGCTACCCACTGTTCTACAGGGATCTCGGACCAGAGCTCTGTGTTGAGCAAGCCGCATCGGATCTCGGCCATATTGGGAGTGGGTATGCGGGCCGGGGTCACCGATACAGTCTTGGATACCAACCCTCCCGCTCCCCCTCTGGCACAGGCGATGAGGGCTGCTCCATTGCGCCCCGGCGGGCCAGCAGCCGGAAGCACAGGATTGCGCAGTTTCAGTCCACACACGCTGACTTCTACATCAGCCATCCTGCCCTCCCCTGGAGGCAACATCGTTCTGCACTTGAGCGACTGCCTCAGCGATGGCCCAGCTGACAACGCCCCATGTACCGGAACCCAAGGCGATACCGAGAACGATGTTGCGCAAGGAAAGGTTGTGCTCGCGCCACAGGCCGACTAGCGTTAACACGGCGGCCACGAGGGCGAACAACAGCCCGACCAAGAGGGGGCCGCGCAAGTGCGGCAGTCTTGTGCGCTGCGTGGATCTGCCAATTGTTGTCGTTTCTTGATGTTGCACCTATGCACCACTTTCCCAGTCATGGACGTACCCCTGTTGGAGAAACGTCGTTGTCTGCTGGCCCTCGGTCAGATCTTGGCCAGTGAGTCGGATCCTAACGGTGACGATCGCACTAAGCGATCGTGCGCCATTGCAGATGGTTGTCTTGTATACGGTATTCGACCCGTCCCAAGTCACTAAGGTGACTAAGAAATGAGTGGACGACAGGGTACCAGTAGAAGAATTGGCGCATATTGCGCATCGCTATGGAATAGCGCGCGCAGAATCTGGCCAATAATTCACTGGTCTCCAGAAAGTCCTCTCTCAAGCAACTCTCGATGAAGCTAGCAATCTCTTGAATCTGTGCGATATTCTGTTTGATGAGGTCCTGAATGTCGTGCTCAGGCGGGCCATGCCCCAGTACATAACAGCGGCAGGCATATTTGCGCAAGTCCGCTAGGCTCTGCAGACGCTGTGTGACACTGTATGAATACGAGACAGGCGCATTGCGGAGCTCGGACTCGCCTGCCAGGATGTCTCCGGTGAAGAACACCCCGGCTACAATGTAGCCAGTGTGGCCAACCGTATGTCCAGGCAGCGGAACTACCTGAATGCTTTCGCCGGCAATCATTAGGTCACCAGAGGTGATTATCTCATCCACCTTATGCGATCGGGGAGAGAAACGCGGCACGGCGATTTCCGCAGGGGGTGCTGCCCCGGCAAACATGCACATGGTGCCCCAGGTAGGAAACTCGATGGCTGCTGCGTCATAAGCCGGCGCATAGACGCGAGCGCCAGTGTTTTCTGCCAGATAAGCATTGCCACCAACGTGGTCTCCGTGGCCGTGCGTGTTCAGGATGGCAACCAGTAGCAGATCCATGTCTTGGAGCAGCTCGAGCAGACGCCTGCCCGAACGCTCCCCGACGCCGGTATCGATCAGGAGTGCCCGTCGCTGGGTACCGACGACGAGACCTACATTGCTGGCACCAGGCAGGTAATAGACACTGTCAGCTAGACATTGGAACTTCACGAGAGGCTCTCCCTTTGCAACTACTGCCGCCCTTTCTTCGATTATAGCAGACCCTATAGTGGGGGCAAGCTTGTCGCGTCGCCTGACTTGAACGTGACATCCTCGCCAGCTCTGCCGTGGCGACCAGACGAGACTTGCCTTGAACTAACCGCTCTTTTGCGTTAGAATCTTGACCCAGATAATGCGTCAGGGCAGCATCCTTGGTGACCGCGTATCTAGAGGGGGCGATCTTGTCGGAGCTTGCGGATCTAAACGCAGAAATCAGGAATTGCCAACGATGTGAGTTGGCAAAGGGGCGAGGTCTAGCTGTGCCAGGTGAGGGGCCAGAGCACGCTGAGATTATGTTCATCGGCGAAGCTCCCGGCTACCACGAAAACCGCCTGGGGCGGCCCTTTGTCGGTGCAGCCGGCAAGTTTCTTGAGGAGCTGCTGGCTTCGATCCACATGTGTCGGGAGGATGTGTTCATCTGCAATGTGATCAAGTGCCGGCCTCCCAATAACCGTGATCCGCTACCTAACGAGCTGGAAGCCTGTCGACCTTACCTAGATCGCCAGATTGAGTTGGTGCAACCGCGTTTGCTCGTCACGCTTGGGCGGTATTCTATGGCCAAGTACTTTCCAAAGGCGAGCATTTCCCGGATTCACGGACGTCCGACCAGATTTGATGATGTGATCGTGCTGCCACTCTTCCACCCTGCCGCTGCGCTGCATCAGCCCAAGTATCGCCAGGACATAGAACAGGATATCTTGAAGATTCCACAGGTGTTGGCGGCGATCGACGGCGTAACTGAGGCTCAGACCAACGAGCCTCTGGAGCAGCTCAGCCTTTTCTAGGGGGCAAGCGGGGCAGTGCCCTCAGCCCCCGGTGGCGACACTTTGTTCAGCGTTTGAGTCATTCTGGGATCAGAAGTGAGCGACCGTGGCCAAGAAGCGGCGTACTAATCGACAAGCGAGGCACGGCAAGGGCATCCCGCTTAGCGTATGGCTCGAAGCTGGTGGCCTAGCCCTGCTCGGCATTGCCCTGATCACGGCACTGAGTCTCTTGTCGCCGAATCAGGGCTCACTGACGGGCCGCTGGCTTCAACTCCTGCGCCGTGCGTTTGGTTGGGGGACCTTTGTCCTGCCGGTGCTTCTCGGAGCAGGTGGCCTGGCACTTTTCTTGACCGGGTTTGGGCGCCCATGTGGCTTTCGGGCCGAGTGGTTTCTGGGAGCGATTCTGCTCTACGTGGGTGGCCTGGGCCTTGCCCACTATGCAATGCCGGATCCTGCTAGGGCAGCGCAAGAAGGACAGGGCGGCGGTCACTTGGGATACTTCCTTGCTCGATCGCTCGGAGAGGCCCTGGGTGCTGCAGGGGCTGTCCTAGTCCTGCTGACTCTCGCAATAGGCGGGCTTGTTGCGTTGTTCGACATCTCCCCAAGTGCTGTGGTGGGGGCATTGCATCGCTCTGTGGACACACTGCTCGCATGGTGCCGGACCCATGCTCGCAGATCCGAGGAAGAGGCGGATCCGATGCGAGACGAAAGTCTGCCGATACGCTCTGCTCGGATGCCTGAGCCGGTTCGCACGCCCAAGACTTTGCCCGAAGGTCCACAAGCCCCCCGTGGAGAGCTTCTCGTTCCGCGAATAGTAGGTGGGGCTACTGAGTGGCATCTACCCGTGGTCAGCGAGATACTTGAGAGAGGCGCTGAGCAGGAATTGAGTCAGAGCGAGATTCGCTCCAAGGTGCATATCATCGAAGAAACACTGAACAGTTTCGGAGTACCCGCTAAGGTTGTCGAAGTCAACCAGGGACCCTCGGTAACACAATTTGGGCTTGAGCCGGGCTTTGTCGAGCGCAAGGAGAGTGACGGCAAGATCAGGCGATCGAAAGTCAAGGTCAATCGTATAAGTGCTCTAGCTGACGATTTGGCGTTGGCTCTTGCGGCCTCGCCTATTCGGATCGAGGCTCCCGTCCCCGGGCGCTCGCTCGTCGGCATCGAAGTACCGAATGTCAGCATCTCTATGGTCAGCTTGTATAGCGTGATTGAGTCAGAGAGCTTTTACAAGATTAACTCAAGGCTGCGGTTCGCGCTTGGCCAGGATGTCGCTGGGCAGGCAGTGGCTGCCGACCTCGCACAAATGCCGCACCTTCTGATTGCTGGGGCAACTGGCTCTGGCAAGTCGGTCTGCATCAACTCGATCATCGCCTGTTTGCTCTTACATAACACGCCAGAAGATCTGCGGATGATCATGGTTGATCCAAAGATGGTGGAGTTGACCAACTACAACGGCATTCCTCATCTGCTGGTCCCGGTGGTCGTCAATGTCGAGCGAGTAGTGGTTACCTTGAACTGGGTGACAAAGGAGATGGAACGCCGTTACAAGCTGTTCTCTCAGGCAGGCGCCCGGCACATCGAGGCCTACAACGAAATCAACGTGGCTTCTGGTGAGAAAAAGCTGCCCTACATCGTGGTTTTCATAGATGAGCTCGCCGACCTGATGATGGTGGCGCCAGATGAGGTGGAGCGCTCCATCTGTCGCATCGCCCAGTTGGCGCGCGCAACTGGGATTCACCTGGTCATTGCGACCCAACGGCCGTCTGTAGATGTGGTGACTGGCTTGATCAAGGCGAACTTCCCATCTCGGATTAGCTTTGCGGTGACGTCACAGGTTGACTCACGCGTGATCATTGACACGGCGGGAGCCGAGAAGCTTCTTGGTCGTGGTGATATGCTCTACATGGCGTCTGATTCCAGCAAACTTGTCCGTATGCAGGGCTGTTTTGTGTCAGACGCCGAGTTGCAGCGGCTTGTTTCGTTTTGGCGCAAGTTCGAATCGAGCGCTCCGTTGCCCCCAGGGTCTTCTCTTGTACAACAAACTCTGTGGGAGGAGACGAAGGCAAAGGAGCCGGAGATAACAGCCCAGGACGGTCTCCTGAATGAGGCAATCAAGATCGTACGCGATGAGGGCCGGGCCTCGATTTCCCTACTGCAGCGGCGTCTGCGTGTTGGCTACCTGCGTGCAGCACGCCTGATAGACGCGATGGAACAGATGGGTGTCGTAGGCCCCGATGAGGGGATGGGGATCGGCCGACGGGTGCTCCCCGAAGACAGTTCGGAAGGCGCGCGTGCAGCTTCGGACTTGGCCGTCGGGTAGTTGATGGCGCATCATGCTTTATATCCAAGTCGCTGCCGGATAGCGCATGGACGGTCAGACCAGTACCATGACGGATCATGGGCGACAGTCCCCGCTCTTTGTCACCACACAGGATCTTGCCGTCTGGCACCAGTTTCAAGGCTTCAAGAGCAATGACTGTGCAGCTTTCAGCCTGGCCATCGTTGCCAACGCGGTATTGCAGGCTCGGCATCTTGATGGCCAGATGGTGGCGCGGGAGTTGGAGAGGTTGCGCTTCATCAAGACGCCTCTCCCTCACCTTGCGCTGTGGAAGATACCGGGCTGGATTACCTTTCCATGGGGAATTTCGGGATATTTGCGGAGACAGGGGATCTTAGCTAGATGCAGATGGCTGGGCAAGATAGCGGATCTGCAGCGCAATCTGAGCGAGAATCGGCCAACCGTGGTGATTGTTGGGGAGCCTCTGCGGCGGAAAGGCATCCGTTACGCGGGATGGGCCCATGCAAAAGTGCTCTATGGTTACGAACCGGTTGGGCCTCGGNNGGCTGTACTTTGTAGATCCTGGCGTCCCCGCTACATGGTCACAGCCAAGCCTGCCTCGAGGAGTCACATTCCAGAATGAGGAAGAATTCTGGCAGCAATGGCGCAATATGTTTCGGATGTACGTGGAGGTGCCGGCAAACAACTAGCGGTGGTTGTCATCCAGGCACATCCCCGGTCATCTGGTCAGGAGGGCAGATAGCCAATGCAGCTCTTGCGTGATGGAGCGCGCGCTATTGGCCTCAACTTGACCGCTGAGCATCTTGGGGCATTTGAGTCCTATTACCAGGAGTTAAGCGCCTGGAACCACAAGTTCAATCTGACAACCGTGACGCAGTATGAAGAGGTGCAGCTCAAGCACTTTCTCGATTCGCTGACCTGTCTGCTGGCTTTGCCTTCCAGCGGCGATCCGCCAGCGCGGCAATTGCCGGATGTGGTTCCACTCACTACCAAAGAAGCCCCCTTGTTGTGCATCGACGTAGGCACTGGCGCAGGGTTGCCGGGATTGGCCGTGAAGATCCTGCGCCCGACACTGCACATGACACTGCTTGATGCGTCGCGCAAAAAGACCGCTTTTCTACAACATGTCATTGCTGTGCTCGGCCTGGTTGATGCAGAGGCATTATGGGCCCGGGCGGAGGATGTTGGGCAGGATCCGGTCCATCGCGAGCGCTACGATGTTGTGCTGGCGCGAGCAGTAGCGGATCTGGCAATCCTCGTGGAGTACTGCTTGCCACTCTGTCGGGTGGGCGGACGGGTCGTTGCTCAGAAAGGAGCCGAGATATCAGACGAGGCGCAGCGAGCCTCGCATGCTATCGAGACTCTGGGGGGCAGCCTGCGTGACATCAAGACCATACAACTACCCGGTCTGCGGGCGCCACGCTCATTGGTCCTGATTGACAAGGTAGACTCAACTCCGTTGCAGTACCCGCGCCGTGCGGGAATGCCACATAAGCAGCCGCTCATTGTGAAGTAGATTGAACCACCTTGCCTGCCTGTACTTGGCATAAGGACGCGTTGTCCATGAATTCGTGGCTGAACGCCCCTGGATCGGTAGTGGTGATGATCACCTGCTGGGCCGCGTCGATGGCTGCAAGCACACACTGGCGGTGTGACCCATCGAGCTCTGAGATAATGTCGTCGAGAAGCAAGACTGGCTTGTCACCCTTCGCTCGGGTCAGCCATTCGACCTCGGCAAGCTTCGTTGACAGGGCGGCCGTGCGCTGTTGTCCGCGGGAGCCGAACACGTTCATGTCAGTGCCGTTGACGAAGAACTTGAAGTCGTCGCGGTGCGGGCCAACAACGGAGGCGCCTTGCGCCAGTTCTCGTCGGAGCGAAACACCCAGCTCCGCCGAAAACGCCTCCGCCGCTTGCTCAAGAAGGACATTTTTGCAGTTGGCCTCGCTCATGTCACCGAGCAGAGCGCACTGATGCTGAGTGGGGCAGCTTGGTTGCGTAGGTACGTTGCTGCGATACTCCAGTGTCAGCGTCTCTTTGCCTTCCGTGAGCAGTGGGTGGATGCGCTGGACAAAGTCGTCAAGAATCTGAACCGCTGCCCTGCGCTGGACTAGAAGATAGGCACCGTGGGCGACAAGCTTCTTGTCCCAGAAGAGCAGTTGAGCCGGATCGTAGCTGCGTCCACGGAACGACTTGAGCAGATAATTGCGCCTTACGAGGACATGGTTGTATTTCTGCAACTCGGCATTGTAAGTCGGGTCAATCTGGCTGATGGAGTCATCCAGATAGCGTCGGCGCAGGCCAGGGCTGGAGCTGACCAGATCGATGTCCTGAGGGAGAAATAGTACGGTAGTGAGCATGCCGGCCGCATCTGTAGCCCTTTTGGGCGCGCCGTTGACACGAACGTGCTTGCGCAGCCTGGGTAACCCATCTGTCAGGCCTGGTGTGCTACTCTGCAGCAAAGCAAGCTCGATCTGCGCAACCTGGCTCCCGCGCTGGAACTGGGCAACAAGGCGCACGAAAGGCATACTATCATTCAGGGCTAGCCAGTTCATCAGCTCGCGATCGTTGGTGGCGCGTGGCGAACGGATGTGGGAGAGGAAGTAGATTGCCTCTAGCAGGTTGGTCTTGCCCTGTGCGTTGTCACCATGCAGCAACGTGACCCCCATGGGCAGATCAAGCTCCAATCTGGCATAGTTCCTGAAGTTGGTGAGACTCAGGTGCAGTATTTGCATGCATCCCTCGTGAGCGGAGATGGCTGGTATTGTACAAGAAAGGCCTTGTTCAGCAAGCATCTGGTGGTGACATGCCACGGCCGGGTCCTACTGGTGTATAATACTCGCCTTGGCTGACAACCTGGCCGCAGATGAGCGAAAGGATGGGGCCTTCCAAGAGCGTGCACAAAGCGGTGCCGGCCTGCTGCGTTCCTCTGCGGTGGGAAGGAAGTTCATGGGCCAAGAACACGGTAAGTTTGGCCTAGCTTGCTTCAGTAGCCGCCCGTTCGCGGCCAGCAAGCGTCAGTCAGATATCTCAGCCTTCAAAGGAGATCGTATGAAAGTACTTGTTACCGGTGGGGCGGGCTTTATCGGTTCACATGTCGTGGATGCCTACGTGGCTTCCGGCCACGATGTGCTAGTGGTGGACGACCTGAGCACGGGCCGCCGCCAGAATCTCAATCCCCGCGCCCGCCTATATGCACTGGACATTCGTGACCCGCAGCTGGAGCAGGTGTTTTTGAGCGAACGCCCCGATGTGGTCAACCATCATGCGGCCAAAGCCAACGTGCGTGAATCGATGACCAAACCCGTGCTGTATGCCGACGTGAATGTGTTGGGCTCCCTCCATCTACTGGAGTTGAGTCGACAGTATGGCGTCAAGAAGTTCATAAACATCTCGACGGGTGGCGCCGTATATGGAGAGCCGGAATACTTGCCCGCAGATGAGGAGCACCCTGCCCGGCCGCTAGATCCATATGGGGTGAGCAAGGCATGTTTTGAATACTATCTTCCTGTTTACCAGCGCAACCATGGGATTCGCTTCACCAGCCTGCGATATGCCAATGTGTATGGACCCCGGCAGGATCCTCTGGGTGAGGCTGGCGTAGTCGCGATCTTTGCTGGCAAGATGCTGGGTGGTGAGCAGGCTACTATCCATGGCAGCGGAGACCAGGAGCGCGACTTTGTATATGTGGGCGATGCGGCACAGGCCAATCTGCTGGCTCTGGATCACGGTGATGGCGGCACATACAATATTGGCACAGGCATTGGCACCTCGATCAATGAGATCTTCGAACGCATGACAGGCATCACGGGGTACCCATTGCCGGCAGTACATGGCCCAGCCAAGGCTGGAGAGGTCTACAAGGTCTATCTACAAGCCGAAAAGGCTGCGCGCGAGCTTGGCTGGCAACCACGAGTGGACCTGGAACAGGGTCTGAGTCTGACGGTAGAGTACTTTAGATCTCTCTGAGCACTTGCGGAGCCCAATCACCATGCGAGTTGGGGTCAACGCCTACTTCTGGGGCCGCGAGGGTGTGGGTACTGGCCAGTATACTCATCAGCTGTTCGGCGAGCTTCAACAATTGTTCCCAGCCGATGAGTACCTGCTGTTTGCCATGCTGGGCGGGGATCAACCCCAGGTCAGTGAGTATGGCGTGACCCGCGCGATGATGCCACCGATGTGGCTAAAACCGCCGACAGGCCTGCCTTCGAACCTGGCCAAGCTGTGGTTCGAGCAGGCGACTTTTCCGCGAGCTTGCTCCCGGTCCTCGACCGATCTCGTGCACGTGCCCTACTTTGCGCCGCCCCTCAAGCGAGCTGCGAAGACGGTGGTCACTGTGCATGATGTGATCCCATGGGTGTTGCCCGACTATCGGCGGAGCGTTCTGGTACGCATGTATATGGCCCTCGTAGCCGCAGGCGCCCGGCGCGCAGACGTCATCATTACCGATTCATGCTGCTCAAAGGCCGATATCGAGCACTATCTGCATGTACCCGCCAGTCGCATACGGGTCATTCCCTTGGCAGCGGACCCATCGTGCCGCCCGGTGAACGATGGCACCGAGTTGGAACGGGTGAGGGCCAAATACGGTCTGCCGGAGCAGTACTTGCTGTATCTTGGCGGCTTCGATCAGCGCAAGAATGTCGGCAGCTTGCTGCGCGCCTACGCGAGAACGGTTCAGGAATTGGGTGGTGCGGCTCCTCCGCTCGTCGTTGCGGGCAGATTGCCCCGTCAAGAGAGCAGTCTCTTTCCCAATCCAAGGAGGATCGCCACACACTTGGGCATTGACGGCCATGTGGTATTCCCGGGGTGGATTGACGAAGAAGACAAGCCAGCTGTGTATGCGGGTGCCCAATTCTTCATCTTTCTCTCCCTGTATGAAGGGTTCGGGCTGATGGCGCTTGAGGCCCTGGCCTGTGGAACTCCGGTGATCGCTGCCAATTCCTCTTCCCTGGCTGAAGTCGTCGGTCTGGGTGGTATCCTTGTCGATCCGCTAGATCTGGATGCGGCGGCGCACGCGATGACCGTCTTGTTGAGGGATGAACCGCTGCGACAGACGCTGTCCAAAGAGGCCATCCGCCAGGCGGACCAGTTCAGTTGGCGTCGAACGGCTGAGGCAACCCGGCAGGTCTATGGCGAGGCCGCAGTGGCCGTGGCTCCATAGAAGAATCGGTACGAATCGCGGATGGGGGGCTTCGCGAAGGTCAGTCTTGTGTGTTAAGATACTTGGTGCCCTCCGTGAGGGCGCTGCACGGGCACAAGTCTTGTCTGGGAGAATCTATGCGAGCTGATGGCCGTATTGTCGAATACTCTTCGCAGCGCGTGTTCCGTCTCGTCAAGCTCGTCTGGATTACTGCTGTCATGACCGCCTGTGCAGGCCTGCAGTTCCCTGCTGAGCCTTCAGTCATGCCTTCTCCCAATCGGCCGGCGAGCACTCCGACAGTCGCGCCTGTGCTCCTGACTCCAGTGTCCACGAATACTGCCGCATCCTCTGCACACATCACACAGGCAACGCCGACGTTTGGGCTCCCTTTGCCGGAACCCACCTGCCTCGCAACGCCCCTGTGGGGCTTGGGCGATGTCTGGCGCAATGCCGAAGTGCGCAGGCGGCTCGGATGCCCAATCGGGGAGCAAATCGGCCTGGTAAGTGAAGAGCTCTACTTTCAAAACGGGCACATGCTCTGGCGCCCCGATCGCGGCCTTATCTACGTTCTGTTCGAGCCTGCTGGGCAGCCGGGGGGATGGGGAGCCATTGCTGACTCGCTGCAACCATCTGATCCGGACCAAGACCCCAGTGTGGTGGAGCCTACCCCAATGCCGGGCCCCGGCGGCAAGTTGTACGGTCAGCCGCTGGGCCGGTTCGGCAAGATATGGCGTGAGAATCCGCCGGTTCGCGACCAGTTGGGATGGGCGCTGATTCCCTATGAGAACAGCCAGGCGTTGCGCAGCAAGCCCTTTTCCGGTGCCGTCCAGGATTTTGAGCATGGCACGCTACTGTGGAATGGCAATGTCTGTTTTGCTCTCTACACCGACGACATGTCGTGGAATCTGTACTGAGGAGCCATAGCATACAACGGACTAGCTCAGGACGTCGACTTACGGTCCTGGCCTCTGCGGCTCTGGGGCTCTACTGTAGCCGAGTGATTGCAGAACTGTTGTGCAATCTGTACCCCAAGTGGGTCCTGCTATTTGTCGTGTCGGCCTCGCTTGTCGCTAGCCTGCGCTTGGTGACTCTGCTTCACCGCCACCACTTTGATGTCTCGGCATTGTATCTCTTGTTTCTCTACGTGATCTGGCCATGGCCGTGGCCGCGATGGATGTGGGCGGTCGGGCTTCTCGCCAGCCTTGTGCTCATACTGCAAAACGAGTCGGCGACGCGCGGTCTGAGGCTGAAGCTGGCAGGCTCTAGCGAGCTTCACGATGCTCTGTTGTTTGGTGCGAGTCTGCTATTGTATGTGCAAACCCTATCGCCGACGGTCTTGCCGGCGGACAGCGGCGAGTTCCAACTGGTGGGATATGTTCTTGGAATTGCCCACCCACCAGGATATCCGCTATATACTATCCTCGCTAAGCTTTTCACCCTCCTCCCGGTGGGTGATGTGGCCTTCCGCGTCAATCTGATGTCTGCAGTAACGAGTGCTCTGACACTTGTAGTTTTGAGTCGCAGTGTCCGTCGTATGACTGGTTGCAGCGCCGCTGGCTGGAGCGCCGCCCTTGGCCTTGGCCTTGCTCCTACTTTCTGGGCGCAGAGTACTGTGGCTGGCATCCGCAGCCTCACCGCTCTGTTTGTCGCCATCCAGGTTGGAGCACTACTGCTGTACGATCAGACGCGGGAGGGCAAGCACCTGACTGACTTTGCACTGGCGTTTGGCCTGGGAATTGGACACCATGCCTCCCTGGCACCGCTGGTTGCGGTGTATCTGCCTTTCCTCGTGATCTCCAATCCCACCCTGTTGCGCCAGCCGAGGGCCTGGTGCAAGCCATTGGTGGCACTATTGTTGTCGCTGACGGTGCTGCTCTACTTGCCCGTGCGCAGTTGGATGGGAGCCCCTTTTGATCCACAACCTATCCGCAACCTTTCTGGTTTCTTGGAGCATGTACTTGCTCTGGGTTTTCGCGGGGACATGCTGCATTACACGAACCCTTCCGTACTGCTTCCCAGGATCAAGGTGCTTTGGAATATTCTTAATCTGGAGTTTTATCTGCCATTGCTGCTATTGGCAGTGTGGGGCTGTTTCGAGTTGCTGAGGCAGCATCCTCGCTGGCTACTGTTGCTTGGGGGTGTATGGCTGGGCAATTCCCTGCTCGCCGTGACCTATCGCGCCCCTCAGACCGTGGAATACCTGATGCCCTCGTACGTGTCCGTGGCCTGCGCGATTGCGTATGGCGCGTGGTCGCTCTACCGGGCCATTGGCACCTGGTCAACGCCGGTCCGAAGATGGGCAGTCCTGCCCCTCGCTCTTGCCATGCTCTTTCCGATGCTGACCGCCCACGGGGACTATCCGAGTTTCGCGAGCTTGAGCGAGGACCGCAGTGCACAGATTGATGCAAGCACGATGTTGTCGTTGGCGCCAAGAGGTGCCAGGATCCTGGCAAGCTGGCATCACGCCACTCCACTGTGGTATCTGCAGCTTGTGGAGGGGCAGCGACCGGACGTCGAAGTTATTTATGTCTATCCTGAGGGCGCGGAGCCAATTGCTCAGACCTGGGTGCGGCGTATCCTCGACAGTAGCGTGAGCAGGCCTACCATTGTGACGAACCGCTATCCAGAGTTTTCTACACTGCCCCTTGGCTTCCACCCCCTTGCTGAAGGCTGGCTGGCACAGACTGATGCGGCACCTATAGCCTCGAGCCGGGGCTCCACACCTGGCATCGTGTTTGACGGGCGGATCGAACTGGTCAACGGCGAATCGGGCAGTACAAAGATTTCGCCGGCCGAGCATCTGCTCGTTCGTGTGTCCTGGCGTCCTGTCGTCCAACTGGAGCGAGACTATTCCCTCTTTGTACATTTGATTGACGAGCAGGGCGTGCCCATTGGGCAAGGCGATGTCACCCATGCCGCCGGGCGCTACCAAGTCGGGCAGCTTGTGGAAGACGAGTTTCGCATTCCGATACTTCCCTCCGCCCGTCCTGGCCAGTACCGGCTAATAGCTGGCATATACATTACCCTTGATAATGGCGGCTGGCAGAGGCTCTTGACGCCGATTGGACAAGACTCCACCCAGCTGGGTGAGATACAGGTTCTGCCGCTGACGATGCCACCTGTAACGCGAAACAGCCTGTGGTACCCGTTCTCCAACGGGTGTGTGCTGGTGGGTGTGGACTATGATCGCAGCATCGCGGACCAATTGCGCCTGTATCTGCACTGGTTTGCAGATGAAGAGGTTGGTCAGCTAACATGTATATTGGTGTTTTCGGGGCAGACCCTGTTGAACTCTGCGGAGATGGTATCGGGCCCACAGGGTACGTATCACACTACGGTTCACGATTTGCCGCCGGCTGCCTCCGGTCTGGCGCTGGAACTGCAGGATGTGACGACGGGTCTATCAAGCCGGGTGTCTGGCCCTTGGAAGCTTCCAGGGGCAGATAGACTTTGTCTGCCCAATCCCGTAGTTGACGCACGGTACGTCCCGTTGGGGGGAGAGATGGTGCTCCTGCAGGTACTCCATTCGGTGTCGGTGATTGCCGGCACATCGGTACCTGTGGAGCTCGCACTGGTGGGCGCACGGCCACTAACCAATGACTACACGGTATCCGTGAGCCTTGAGGCAGAGTCAGGCGGATGGCGTGCCCAACACGACGGTACACCTGCACTGGGTGCCATCCCGACACTGAAATGGATCCGTGGCACAGTTGTTGAGGATGTGCACTATCTCGAATTGCCTGCGGAGGCTACCGGACGAGCAGTGCTGCGTGTGACGGTCTACGATGCCTTTACCACTGAGTCCTTGCCAGTCTTGGATGATCGTCTGGCTCGGCTGGGTCAAGGCATGCGATTCACTATTGGCACCGTGGATGTGCGCTGACTGCCGAGTGTGGGGAATGGGCATATCTGGACCGCCATCCAGAAAGCCGTTGGTGCTGAGTACCATCCTCCGTCAGGGGAAGCGTTCAGGGGTGCTCACCAGAGGGGTGTGCCGGAACGACCACGTGCTGCGAATGTCAGGGTACTTCGATGGTACGCCCTAACAAGAGCCTGTCCGATGATACCGCGTGCGGAGCAGACGCGGCGATCGGCAAGCGGCCCTCAGTAGTATAGAGTCCTACGGCAATCTGATAGCCACCTGGGTTCAAACCCCGCGTATCGAGTGCCGTTTGGCTCTCTACGATCTCCTGTGCCACCCATCGCCCGGTGGGGTAGTCGGCTCCTCCCACAAACACATCCTGCTGCGCGACGATCCTCTCGCTGACAGGATCGAACAAATGAACAAAGAGTTTGTAGTCTTCCTGGGGGGCGGACAAAGCCTGCCAGTGCAGTGTCAGGTCGATGCTGTCAAGGTCCCATGTGAGGTCATAACCCAGCAAGCAAACGATGTTCCCGAAAGTCGCTCCTACAGGTACATCCATCTCAGGCACTGTAAAGTTGTGGGGAGTATCGAGGATGTCGATTGCCAGTGGCGATTGGAAGGTGCCCAACTCTGTGCCGGAGAGAGCATCGATAACCGCTATCGACACCTGGTATGTGCCCCGTGCAGTGTTATGCGGAATCCGCTGCGCGTAGCGGGCGACAACAAACGTGCCCTGCTGCCAAAGAGAGCAAGGGTAGTCTGCAGCGATGGGCACCGCGCCCAAATCCACGTGGTTCCCGGCTTCTCCAATGAGCACAAGATGGTAGAGGCACTCTTGCTTGATGTCGGTGATCGCTGTCCAGGCAGTCACCACGCTCGCGGTCTCGCCCTGCGACAGCGAGTCGTTGCTCAGCTGAATAGCACTGAGCCCCAAACCGCCATCGAACGCACGAAGAACTGGTTTGTTTGTGCGGATAGTGGGATGCACGATGGCTACATCTGACACCCTGGTCGTACCGATGGGCTGTAGCGAAGCAGCGTCGTAGAGCACTATGTCCAGACTGTAGTGGGGTCCGGGAGGAGTGCCTTCGTCGACTCGTAATAGGTAGTCGTCATGGACCGACTCGCCGGGGCGCCACATGCTTGTCGGATAGAAGCCATATCCTGGCTGCACGTCCAATCGGGCTACATCTCTTCCCGTGCCATCGCGCAGACGCAACGCTGTCTTGTAGTTCTGATCGGGTGTCTCGGAAACGAACCAGGTCAGCGCAACCTCCATTAGCTCTGCGTTCCGATGGTTGGCCGTGACCCGAGACAGCGCGATATCATCGCCAAACTGCGCCAACACCGGCTCTGCTTCCGCCACCTGCAGGTCGTTGAACACTCGTATCGGCAGCAGATACGTAGTACCAAGCTGTTGTCCATCGGGTGTCACGGCGCTGATAGCCTGCTGCTGTTCATAAAGCTCAACGCTAACGAGGTAGACACCAGGCGCGGTCGTCTCAGGGATCCTGAGGACATGCGTAGTCTCCTCGTCGCTCAAGTCCCGCTCGCTGGAGGCTAACACAAGCGGAACTCCAAAGAGATGCTTCGCCGGAGAAACCAGAGAGGCTCGGCCGCGCAGCCCGCCGCCATCAGAGTCGCCCTGCCACGAAAATCGAATGGTCAGCACATCTCCTGCTTCAAGCTCGTGGGCGGAAAGCTGGTAGCCGCGCAGTAGTACCCCAGTGCCAAACCTGACTCCACCAGGGTTGTGATGCAGGTAAGGTATGCGATCGAAATCCATCGTCAGATCCAGGGTCTCATCTTCGGCAGCCGCCACGTGCTGTGGATAGGCTAGCGTAGCGGGAATCAAGGGGACGAGCAGAATCAGAGCCATGACGGCTAGAGATGACCGAGAAGGGCGCGCCCAACGCAAGACAACCAAGGCAAGACAAGCAGCGGTTGCCGCCGAAATGAGCTCCGCAGCGAGTTGGGTTCGCGTGCGTTGAAGCGAAAGGCTAATCTCGTGGTCGCCTG
>DIVN01000184.1 GCA_002435875.1 Anaerolineales bacterium UBA6131 | reverse complement strand
ATTAGGCTACTCTGCACGCGGTTCTGGTGGCTTGACCAGTAGAAACAGCAGATTGAGCAGAATCCCCGCTAGTGCACCGGTGGCAATAGCCGGCCAGCCGCTTGGGAAGACGCTCTGGAACAGCGGTATGGGCAGAAACCCACCAGGGAAGCCGATGTGTCCACCCACGCCGACGATCAGAATCACCGCACCGATCGCCAGTTGCTTCGGGTCGAAGAGATTACACTTCTCCGCCATGATCAGTGCGATGCCCTGCATGCCGATGACGCCAAACAGGTAGATCGCCAACCCGCCACTGACGGCGGTCGGCACACTGTTCACAACACCCGCCAGCTTTCCGCTGAAGGAAAGCAGGATAGAGATGGCTCCCGCGATAAGGAGTGTGGGACCAGAGTAGTTGCGACTGATGACCATCAGCGAGTTGTTCTCGCCATAGTTGGTTCCTGCAACGCCTCCGATGAGACCGTTGATGCAATCCCCCAGCCCGTCCAGGATCAGGTTCAGACCTACGTACTTGCTCAGGCCGCTCTTTTCGCGCTTCATCCGCGTGGCGAGCTCGTCTACATACAGGCTTACCTGATAGAGGTGCGCTGTTGACTCTGGAATGGTAGCGATGGCCATGACACCGATACCGAAGATCGCGGTTAACGTTAGGTTGCTGGAGAATGTTGGCAAGGTGATGTGTGGCGTCTGGATCAGCGCAGCCTGCGTGATCAGCCGGAGGTCTACGAGGCCCAATGGTATAGCGACGACATAGCCGACGATGGCCCCTAGAAGGATGGGCAACATACCAATGAAGCCCTTGCCCTGTAGGTAGACTGAAAAGAGAACAGTCGAGAACAGGGTGACCATGGCCACAGCCCACCAACGCAGGCTCGCGATGGCCATGCCCGTGCTGTCGAGCAGGCAACATGTGCCCGCAGCCATGTCCAAGGCTGACTTGCCCAAAGCAAAGCCGATGACCGCCGCAACCGAGCCCGTCACAATGGGTGGCAGGATGCGATCGATGAGCTTCTTACCGCCGAAAAATCGAATGATGAGACCAACGCCGATGTTGATCAACCCGGTGGCAACGATGCCACCCTGCGCGATGCTGATTAGCTCGTCTGGAGCGGGCACCCCATACGAAGCCTTGGTGATAGCCAGGGTGGCCGCGATGTAGCTGAAGCTCGAGCCATAGTACAGGGGGATGAACTGGCCGACACCCCATCGGGCAAGCAAGAGGGCTACGATGGTCGCTACTCCAGAGGCCATAAGCACTGTGTTTACATGAAACCCGACCAAGAGCGCGACCAGGACGGTTGCCGGGAACATGGTGAGCACGTGCTGCAGGCCTAGAAGAATGGCCTGGCCCAAAGGGGGCATGTCGTTTGGCAAGTAGCCAATCAGGTTGTGGGTCGTCTTGTTGGTCATTTCGTCAGATTCCTTTCTTGTGAGCGTTGTCGAGAGGCTTTGGTCACATCGTCTGTTGCGTGGCAGGGATCCCTCCTTTCAGTCGTCTTCGGGAGCGATGTGCATCGAGGAGCGTCGAGCGTGGCGAAGGCCGGGCCAGGTGTTCGCAAGGCACAAAAAAACCGACCCCTGTGAGTCGGCGGTCGGCGAGAATGGCAATGCCTGGCAGCTATGCGCCACTTAAGCGCACAGCCCTTCGCGGGGACTGAGCGTTCCCCCCTCAGTTGAACGAAATGGCTAATGCACATCGGCTCAGTCTACACATTTTGCCCCACTTGGTCAAATCTGAGGCGGCGAGGATGGAGGCCCTCCCAACTACTCAACAACAACGTGGAGCGCGAAGGTGCGTGCAGGTACTGACTCGACTGCCCATGGCTGGCGGTAAGCGAGAGCAAGCTCCGTCTCGCCCAAGTTGGTGGCTCGAAAAGTGAAGGTAACTGATCCCCCCCCCGCCCATCATGGCCGCATTGTCCTGCTTGTATTGCGGGTCTCCTTGCTGCTTCAAGACGTCCTCAGCGAGCGTTATGACTTGCCATGAAAACCCTGTTGCCGGTGAGGTCGGCAAGGCAATAATGAGAGTATCGCCGCGTTTCAGCTCGACCGTTCGGCCGCTATCGGCTTCGGCCAGCATGACTGAGGCTCCTGAGCCTGAACTGCATGCAGCGATCAGGCATAGCAGCACAATCAGGGACAAGCAGTGCATTTTGTTGCTGTAGATACGGGTCATCTGATCGCTCCTCTGGACCTGACTCGTGGTACTCTAGCCTGCTCCCAACGCTGCGTCTGGTGGCAGACCTGCTGATTCCTGCAGCCGGTCGTCAACTATCTGCCCATCCTGCAAATGGATCACGCGATGTGCGCGCGAGCTCACGGAAGGGTCGTGTGTCACCATGACCATGGTTAGCTGCAGCTCGGCATTCAGCCTCTGCAGCAAATCGATGAGCTCTCGGCCCGACTTGGAATCCAGGTTGCCGGTGGGCTCGTCGGCCAGCAGAAGAAATGGGCTGTTCATCAGCGCACGGGCCACAGCGACCCGTTGCTGCTCTCCTCCCGACAGCTCCGTTGGCTTGTGCGCCGCGCGGCCGGCGAGGCCCACCTCACTGAGAAGCTGCAAGGCGCGCCCGTGGTTTGCCCGTCCGTGGACATAGTAGTGTGGCAGCTCAACGTTGCGCAGTGCGTCGAAACGGCGCAGCAACGAATAGTCCTGAAAGACAAAGCCGATCCCTTCGCCCCGCAGACGAGAGAGCTCATTGTCTTTGAGCGACTGTACATTGCGGCCAAGCAGCTGGTAGGTGCCCTCGCTGGGAAGGTCCAGACAGCCGATCAGGTTGAGCAGGGTGCTCTTGCCAGAGCCGGAGGGCCCCACCACGGCCACAAAGTCGCCCTGGCGAATGCTCAAGGTAACGTCCCTCAAGGCATGGACCCTGATCCGTCCCATGGGGTACACCTTGCCAACGCCATCCATGCGGACAATGGATGGAGCCTCGCGTGTTTCCAAGCGCTCTTGATCTCCTGCTTCCACGGTTTAACTATCCACTGCGAAGAGCCACTGTCGGTGGGAGTGCCGCTGCCTGCCAGGCCGGGTAGATGCTCGCAACGACTCCAACGATCAGCGAGACGCCCAGGGCAATGACAAAGACGTCGGGTGAAAGCGTCGCCAGGTCGCGCAGTTGTGTGACCAACCTGCTGCCTGCGTACGAGCCGCCAACCCCCAGCGCGAGTCCTCCCACTCCTCCAGCCAGAGCGAGCGTCACCCCCTCAGCCAGAAACTGAACGAGAATATCGCCCCTCTGAGCGCCAAGGGCACGGCGCAGTCCGATCTCCCAGGTACGCTCGGCCACACCAACCAGCATGATGTTCATGAGTCCAATGCTGCCGACCACAAGCGATATACCGGCGATGAGCGACAAGACGAGCGTCATGGTGCGGATGATGCGCAGGCGCTCTTCGCTGAACTCCAGCGTGTCCTGCACCCAGAAATCAGCCTGCGCACCTGGGGCAATTCCTCTGCGGGCACGCAGGATAGTATTGATCTCGGCAACCGCGTACTGCCGCTCCCTGGGCACGCGTGAATCTACCCGGGCAGCGAGCAGGTGCACCTGGTTCTTGGCACCAGTGTTCAGGCGCAGCTGCGCAGAGCGCAAGGGAACCAAGACCGGACGCGGCGCAATCCCTTGAATCCCCTTGCGTTTGGCCACAACGCCCACGATCATATAGTTCTGCGGTACTTCCTCTACAGTCAGATGCAGGATTTGCCCAACAGGGTTGACCCCTTGACCCATGGCATAGTCGACCAGCGTCTCGTCGAGCACTACAACGGCAGCAGCAGTTGAGTCGTCCTCGGCGGAGATGAACCGTCCGTACTTCATCTCGCTGCGGTAGACTTGAAGGTACTCAGGCGTCACCCCGGTCACGTTCCCCGCTGGAAGGTACTGACCCTGGTACACGACTTGCGCATAGGTCTCGATCTGTGGGACGACTTCCACCATACTGGTGGCCAGCTTCCTCAGGGCCTCCACATCGTTTGCCTGCAGGCCTCGAGGCTGGTACTCGGTTGGTGGCATTCCTTTCAGGCGGAGCTCGTCGACCGAGCCTGAAACAACGTTCATGTCTCGGGCGATAGCCTCCATCTCGACAAAGACTGGACCCCACATCTGCGCCCGAACCTCAACAGTACCGCTGGCCCAGGCCTCCATTTCCAGCTCGGTCGCACGCCGCAAGCCGTTCCCCAGGGACACGATCATGATTACCGCGCCAACGCCAATGATCACCCCAAGGATAGTTAGGCTTGAGCGGAGCTTGTTCGTGCGCATGCCCAGGAGAGCAAACCAGATGTTGACCAGTGACCTCATAGCAATCCGAGTTTCCTATCTGCTCAGTACATGACGGGATTCTGCATCAGAACCCGCACAATTTCACCCTGCGTGAGACCTTGGATCACCTCGTAGTGAACGCCATCGCTGATCCCAAGTTGAACAAGTCGTCGCGCCGTGCGCGTCTCCTGCACGACAACCACAAACGGGCCTTGATCACCCCATTGCACAGCAGCAGCGGGCACTAGAACGACGTCTTCCTCGCGAAACATCGGTACGCCGACATTGGCGGACATGCCGATCCACAACGGCACCTCTGTTTGTTCCAGCTTGACTTGGATCTCAAAGGTTGTCAGGCCGTTCTGGTAGGTGCCGAAAGCTGGGATATCCCCCAGCGTGCCCGACAGTTCCTCTCCGGGGAAGGCGTCCAGTGTGACCTGCACCCTTTGCCCGGCACTGAGCTGAACTGCGTCCACCTCATTCGCCTGGACCACCAGATGAAGGTCGGACATGCTGATGAGGGTCAACAACTCAGTACCAGGCTGAACGACCATCCCAGGTTGTACCTGAAGCTGATCCACCACCCCGTCGAATGGAGCCAGCAGCGTTGACTCAGCTACAGCTGCTTCCGCATCGCTGACTTTGCCCTCCAGCTTTAGCACCTCCGCCTGGGCCTTGGCCAACTCGATGTCCAGCCCTTCGCTGTCCAGAGCGTCGAGCTGCGTTCGGATCGAAAGAACTTGAGCATCAGCCATCTCGACGCCAGCCTGAAGCCGCGTATGCTCAAGCTGGTCAGCGCCAAGCGCAACCTGGCGGTCCAGGTCGGCCAGTTTCCGCGCAGCCACCGCTACGCCGTGCTGCGCCGTATACAGGTCCATTTCAAACTGTAGCCTGGCTTGCTGGAGCGCCTCATACCTGTCCAGCATCTCGTTACGAAGAAGCCACTCCTTATCTCGATCTTGCTCGCTCGGGTGCTCGATCAGCACATATGGGCCATGTCTGACCTCGGCCTCATTGTAACTGACCTGCAGCGCATCGATCTGTGCACGTCGCTCCTCGCCATCCTCCAGACCTGCTAAGTACAGCTTGGCCTTCTGCAGCTCCATCCTGGCCAGATTGCTTTTGGCCAGAACCGTGTCTCGGCCGTCTTCAAATACCTCTAGTGCCTGCTTGGCTGCATCGTGGTCCGCGATTGCTTGGCGGAGCTGTTCGAGAAGCTGTACCCGCTTGGTCACCCCTCGCTCCTGCACCAGGGCGTCATACTTGCGCCGGGCCTCCAGCAGGGCAGTGCGCTGTTTCGCTGTCTCATTCTGCAGAGCAGTGGCATCCAGCTCGACGAGCACGGTTGCCTGCGAGACCTCTTGACCCGGCGTGACTGGCACGTCACTGATCACTCCATAGGCTCGCTGAAAGGATAGCTTGCGTGCCTGCTCTGGCCGCACAGTGCCCATCAGTTGCAGGGTTTTGGTGAGCGGGCCGCGCTGGATGCGGAAGTCCTGCGTGTTCTCTTGCTCAGCTGCGGGGCCGGAGGCCCGGTAGGGTTCCAGCAGGGTGCTGACTTGCCTGTAGAAGGCTGCGCCAAGCACGCTCAAGCCGGCAAGGACGGCAAGTCCGACAAGCCATGCCAGTCGGCGTGGAGAGAGTCTATTGTTTGCGCTCGTGTCGCTATCCATCTCCGAGCCCTCCACTGCCTCGAGCCCTAGTAGTACGGCCGCGGCCCGATTGGCTGCGCCTGCGCGACAAGTGGCAGCAACACGGTTTGGCCCTCTTCGAGGCCCGAGAGGACCTCGGCCAGGATGCCGTCATTCAGGCCGATCTCTACAGGGTGTTCGGTGATCTCTCCCCCGGCGCTCTTGACCCTGACGCGGATGTCCTCTGCCGAACGGTACGTCAAAGCAGCAGCTGGCACGGTCAAGACGCCGTAACGTTCGCCGACAACCACGCGCACGTTGGACAACATCCCCAGCCGCACGTCAGCTTGCTCAGCCTCCAACGAGACCTCAACCTGGTAGAAACTCAGCCCACCCTGCCCCCGACCCTGTAGCGGCAGCATGAGTACCCTACCGCTGTAGAGCTTGCCGGGCAAGGCATCGAAACTAATCCGTGTCGCCTGCCCAACAGCTATCTTGGGGATATCGATTTCGCTAACCTCGGCCTGGATGTGTAGTTCGGCTAGGTCGGCCAAGAAAAACAACCGATCCGTTGGCTGTACTGTTGCGCCAGGGCCTGTGTACACGGCCAGCAGTGTACCTTTGAAGGGGGCCTTGAGCTCTGCAGCGGAGATGGCCATCTGAGCAGTGTCGACCGTCAGGCGAGCCGCAGCATGGGCTGCCTGGGCGGCCTGGAGCTCCTCACTTGCCAAGCCCGACTCAAGGTCAGAAACCTTGCGCTGAGCTGCTTCCTGGGCGGCCTCCGCTTGCCTGAGGGCCAGACGAAGAGAGATGGCCGGATCATGCTCGCCGGATTCGGCCCGCGCCAGCTCGATCTCCGCCTGACGCAGCTTTCGCCGGGAGGCATCCACCTCATCGCGTGCTGCTTGCAGGGCAGCCGCACGCTGGCCACGTGCGTCTTCCATTCTGCGGTGCACCTCGGTCAGTAGCCTTTCGACCAGAGGACGATCGCTACTACCTAACGGCAGATCGCGTAGGGTGCGCTCGTGGAAGGCTTGATCATATTCGAGGGATCGAATCAACGACTGCTGGCTGGTGAGCTCGGTCAGCTTGAGCTGATCCTCGGCTATGGTAAGGGCGTGCCTGGCATCAGTCACGCCAGCGCGTAGTGACTGCAAAGCACCGGCCTCGGCAACTGCAAGATTGAATCCCGCACGAAGCGTCTCGTAATTGGCACTTGACAACTGAGCCTTAGCCAAGGCCAGATCTGCTGTGCCTGCCTGACGCTCTGCCACCGCCACGATAGCGGCGGCAACAGTGAGGTCCGCCTCTGCTTCCCGCAGCTTGCGCTCAAGATCCGCTGTCTCAAGGCGGAGCAGTACTTGCCCCTCGTCGACCCCTTGACCGGTGTGAGCCAGAATCTCTAGCACTCTACCGCCAACAGTGCCCATGGTAAGATGCTGCGATCTGGTTGCGGCTACCTGTCCTGCCATCAATACGACATCCGCGATGGTGTCCCTCTCTACCGTGGCTTCAGAGAAGAAGGCCTCTGTCGCAGACGGCGTCTGCTTGCAGCCGGCAGGACAAAGCGCCGCGGCGATTAAGCCAACCATTGACAGTAAGTGTACTACTTGCCTCATCGGCGGGCCTGCCTCTCAATGGTGGTGTGACATCGATCCTCGCTGGTGCTGAGCTAGAAACGTCTCTTATGTACGAAACGTTCCCTTTCAGATGGGTCGGGCCGTGGACATGATAGCATCCTGCCTGGCTCTGGTCAACCAATCATGGGTCCCTTTGACAGCCCATGGAGCCTAGCCGCTGGCCGAGACGAGTGGCGGCTGATAATTTGATCACGGCAGCGTATCTCCGGGTGCGTACTGCCACGATTTTGTGTCGCCCAAGGGCCTGATTAGAATGATAGCGCTCCCATCGACATGCCCGTCAAGCCCCGCACCCCCAGGAGGTTGACCATGCCGCGACGCCGTACGTTGGTGATGGCCGCCGTGATCGTAATCGCCTTGTCGGCGACCCTCCTTGCTGGCAGTTCGCGTGCCACTGTGGACTATGCCCGTCAGACGGGCCAGCCCTGTCCAGTCTGCCACGAACGGAATGAGGGCGGCGGTGCCCTCACCGCTACTGGCGCTGCTTTCGCTCGCGCCGGTCACCAGTGGCCATTGCCCCAAGATGTCAAGCCAGAGAATGCGACTCCTGTGCGGATCCCCAGAGCACTTCGCCTGCTTGTGGGCTACATTCATCTGACTACGATGCTGGCCTGGTTTGGCACCATCTTCTACGTGCATATGTTGGTGGGGCCCAAGCAACTGACTTCGGGGCTTCCCAAGATGGAAAAGCGCGTGGCCTGGATCGCCATTCCAATCATGGCCGTTACCGGCACGGTGTTGACTCTGTATCGCTATCAGGAAACGGGTGCACTTTTCCGGGGCACGTGGGGGGTGGTTTTCGCCCTGAAGCTGGCCCAATACGTCCTGATGGTCATTCTGGCGGCCGTCGTCAGTGTGGTGCTGGACAAGCGCTTGCGATCGGCACGAGAACCTGCCGCCGGACCGCCGGCCGACGGATTATTCACCGCAACTAGCCTGTCCGGCCATGATGGCAAAGAGGGACGCAAGGCGCTGGTGGCCTTTCATGGCAAGGTATACGATGTCACCGGAAGCCGACTGTGGCGCGATGGCACGCACATGCGCCGGCACAGTGCTGGCCAGGACCTCTCCGCAGCTATGGAAGGAGCGCCGCATGGCTCGGAGGTGTTGGAAGGCATGCTTGTGGCAGGCGAGCTGGGAGCAGAGGTGAGCCCGGTCCCCTCGACACCTGCCATGGCGCACCGCACTTTGGTGAACATTGCGCACGTCAACCTCCTGCTTGCCGCCGGTATCCTGTTCTGTGTGGCCTGGTGGAAGTGGGGGTTTCCCATTCGACAGGTACCTGCAACGCCCGGTGTCACCGACATTAGTGGGTTGTCGCCCGAGTCGCTACAGTGCATGGCGTGCCACCAGGAGAACGGGATCCTGACAGCGCAGATCGAAGAGTGGGAGCACAGCCGGCACGCGGCAAACCAGGTGGGCTGTTACGATTGTCATCAAGCGGCTGAGGACGATGTGGACGCCATGGCCCACAACGGTTACACGGTCTCCACTTTGGTTACGCCGACCGATTGCGCCAGATGCCACATTCGTGAAACTGAGCAGTTCGCCTCAAGCCGGCATGCACAAGGAGGGGACATCCTGGATTCGCTGGACAACGTCCTGGGTGAGCAGGTTGAAGGTGTGGCAGCTGCGGTGCTCGGCTGTCAGCAGTGTCATGGCGCCGTCGTGGAAGTCGATGACAAAGGCGCACCGATCGCTGCGAGCTGGCCCAATACCGGCATAGGACGGATCAACCCAGATGGTAGCCGTGGAGCTTGTTCGACGTGTCATACTCGCCACCTCTTTAGCGTGGCCGTGGGCCGCGAACCGAGCAGTTGTGGCAACTGCCACATGGGGCCGGACCACCCTCAGAAAGAGATCTACGAAGAGAGCAAGCATGGCGTCGCTTTCCTGGCCAACCGAGAGCGGATGGACCTGAGTGCCAAGCCATGGGTTCTCGGTGAAGACTATTCGGCAGCGCCGACTTGTGCAACATGCCACATGAGTGCTCTGCCCGGCACTGTGGTGAATCACGATGTGGGCTTACGCATCGCGTGGACGCTGCGACCGGAAATCTCGACCCGCCTGGAGAACTGGGAAGAACGACGCAGTTCGATGCAGCAGGTCTGTCAGAGCTGCCACTCTCCTGGTTTCTACAACAACTTCTTCGAGCAGTATGACGATGCGGTCGAGCTCTACAATGAAAAGTTCGCCAAGCCCGCAATCGAGATCATGACCCATCTGCGCGCCGCTGGCAAGCTGACCACGCAGCAGTTCGATGAGCCGATCGAGTGGACCTTCTTCTACCTGTGGCATCACGAAGGCCGCAGGGCTCGTCACGGCGCAGCCATGATGGGCCCGGACTATGTACAGTGGCATGGGTTCTTTGAGGTAGCCGAGAGGTTCTACATCGACCTCGTCCATGAGGCTGAGGAGCTCTTGCCTGGCGTAACTGACCAGGTTCTCCAGGCAGAGGCTCACCAGTGGCTGCGCGCCGGTACGGATTAGCGATGCCGTGTTGACCGTCCGTTCTTCGTGGTGAAGCGTCTTAGTGGGCGCGCCGAGTGCTTGGCGGCTAGGCCTGCGAATGCACTCTACATAGGGCAACTGACGAATAGGCACCATAATCCTATAGGAGGTCGAGCAATGAAGAATCCACCTGTCAGAGAACCGGAACCTGTGACGACGTGTCGGTCAATGGTGAAACCCGGCGAGTACATGGTCTTGCCCGCCAACGACCGGATTGTGAGCTCTATACGTTACCTGCCCGATGTGGGCGTCCAGGTGATGGCGTCACCGGAGCTGGGTGCCGCTTTTGTCCAGTACGAGCTGCTCGTTCCACCGGCAACCGGCACCTCCCGTGCGATCGCAGACGAGTTCGAGCATTTCCTGTTCATGCTGGAGGGCGAAGCCGAGCTCGAGGCCATGGGACGGCAGCATGCCATGAGGTCGGGAAGCTATGCCTGGCTGCCACCAGGCGAGGCCTTCGGTTTTCACAACAGGTCGAGCCTCCTCTCCCGTCTCATCTGGGTACGACGGCGCTACGAGGGTGACGAGGAGCTTCCCGTGCCAGGTCCCATCATCTCGCACGAAGAGTCGATTGCTCCAGTTCTGCATCCAGTATGCGACACGCGATATCTCTTGCCTCTTGAGACTCTGTCCTTCGACATGTCCATGAGCATCCTGAGCTTTCAACCTGGCTCGTTCTTCTCCACGCCAGAGACACACGCGATGGAGCACGGCCTCTATATGCTTGAGGGAGCCGGCATTTACTGGCTGAACGGCGACTATGTTGATGTTAAGGCCGGGGACTTTGTCTACATGGCGCCCTATTGTCCACAGGCCTTTTTCGTCACTGGGCACGACTTTACGCGCTATCTGCTCTACAAGGACTGGAATCTAGACTATACCGAGTATCTCTAGGTCATCGTGGCTGCTTGGAGGGCTCTCCATGAAAGCTGACCTATGCCTGAAGAATGCTACCATCGTAACGGAAAGCAACGTTTTCCACGGGTCCCTCGCAACCAGGGATGGCAGGATCCTCATGCTGCTGAAGGGCCCGGAGAGCATCCCAGCAATCGAGACGATTGATCTGCACGGCAAGCTGCTGATGCCCGGCCTGATCGATGCCCACGTACACATGCATGACCCAGCTCGGGAGGCATGGGAAGGGTACTTTGCGGGCAGCTGTGCTGCGGCGGCCGGAGGCGTGACCACGATTCTGGATATGCCTTTTGCCCCCCGTGTCACTGACTCTCAGATCCTGCAGACAAAGCAGCAAGCAGCCAGGGCCAAGTCGCTGGTTGACGTAGGCCACTGGGGGCTCCTGGAACGGGGCAACGCGGCCAGCCTCCGCGAAATGCACGATGCCGGTGCGGTCGCATTCAAGGCCTTCATGTGCGGTGAATCGCCGCCAGGATATGTTGATGCATTCGGACTGTACCAGGGAATGGAGGAAATCGCACGCTGGGGAGGCCTCCTCGGCGTGCATGCCGAGAATGACAGCCTGGTAAAAGGGCTTGCTGAACGCTTGCGCGCCGCTGGCCGCCGCGACGCCCGAGCATGGGCGGAATCCCGTCCGCCGGTGGTCGAGCGGGAGGCAGTTCAACAAGCTTTGCTTATGGCCTCGGAGACCGGCGCTCGTCTGCATTTCTGTCACATGAGCACCGCTGAGGGCATCCACGCCATCCAACGAGCGCGCCGCAAGGGCCTCACGGTCACCTCCGAAACTTGCCCACAGTACCTTGCGCTCGATGAAGAAGATCTGGTGAAGCTTGGCCCGTTGGCCAAGTGCACGCCCGCGATCCGGAAGCGCGAGCTGGTGGAGCAGTTGTGGGTCGCGGTGCTGGGTGGTCAAGTAGACCTGATTGTTTCCGATCACTGCCCGTGTCCCCGTGAGCTGAAGGACATCTCACGCGATGGCATCTGGCAGGCGTGGGAAGGATTGCCGGGTGTGCAGACGATGCTCCCCATTCTGTTGACGGAGGGTGTGCACCGTCGGGGCCTTCCTCTACAATCGCTGGTGCGTATGACCTCGGCCAACGCGGCGCGCCTGTACGGGCTTTACCCTGAGAAGGGGCACCTGCAGCCAGGAGCCGACGCAGACCTGGTGGTCGTTGACCCTGAGCGCGAGTGGACCCTCGAGGCGGAAATGCTCTTTTCCAGGCACAAGTTCAGTCCCTTTGAGGGCCGCACGTTCAGGGGTGCGGTGGTGCAGACCATCGTTCGTGGTAGGACCGTCTTTCTTGACGGTCACATCGTCGCAGAACCCGGCTACGGGAAGGTTATCATACCGACGCGTGCCGACCAAGCTATGTCGCAACGGGCATAGCGGCCGGACGGCCGCCGGAAATGCAATTGGACTGCTCGAAAGGAGAAGACACGATGAAGGTACTCATGGTGAATCCCAACACTTCAGCGGCCTTTACCCTCGCCATACAGGTTGCCGCCGACAGACACAAAGCCCCTGGAACAGAGGTCGTCGTCACCAGCCCGGCCAGTGGCCCGCGTTCGATTGAAGGCACCTATGACCAACTGCTCAGCTCTCGCCCTTCACTTGAGGTGCTCATTCCTGCCAGGGACCAGTACGATGGCTTTGTCATCGCCTGTTTTTCGGACCATGCCTTGATCCATGCCATGCGTGAGATGACGACCAAGCCTGTCTTGGGCATCCTGGAGGCCGCGGTATACACGGCATGTATGCTCGCGCCGACCTACGGGATAGTGACCACGGGTGGGGACAAAGGCAAGATCGGCGTGCGTGCCACGCTGCGCCGCTATGGTCTCGCCGATCGATGTATCTCCATCCGCCCTGCGGGAATGAGTGTTCAGGATCTGGAGGGGATCTCGGACAAAGGCATGAGGCAGCGCATTCTGGACGAGGTGCGTAAAGCAGTGGAGCAAGATGGCGCTGAACTGATCGTCCTCGGTTGTGCAGGGATGACCGGACTGGATGAGGAGCTGCAGTCCGCTTTGCACGTGCCCGTGATCGATGGCGTAGTGGCTGCCCTGAAGCTCATCGAAGCTCTGGTTGGCTACGGCCTGGGCACCAGCAAGCGTGGCGTATACGCGCCGCTGCAAGGCAAGGAGTTGCTGAACATGGATCCATTGTTCAGCAAGGCGTACAGGTAAGCCGTTCCCGCGTATATCATAGGTAGTGGCTAGGAGCAGGTCAGGGTGATGAACAGAACGCCGAGCCGTTTACAAACTACATTCAACAGGGAGATGTGAATCTATGGAGATGGGTGTCGACAAGCTGATCACGCACGGAATGGTAGTAACCATGGACGACCAGAGAAGGGTGATACCGGATGGGGCGGTTGCCATTGCCGGGAAACGTATCGTTGCCGTTGGTGAATCTGCGGAGCTTGAGCAACAGTACGCCAACCCCTCGTGCAAGTACATGGATGCGCGTGGCAGGACGGTCTTCCCGGGCTTTGTTAACATCCACACGCATGCCGCTCTCTCGATCCTGCGTGGTGTGTGCGAGGATCAGGGCACCACACCGGCCTGGACTCGGTCTGTCCCTCAAGGCGTGTTCCTCTCGGCAGATGATCTGTACCTCTTCTCCCTGCTCGGCGCGCTGGAAGCGCTCAAGTTCGGTAGCACGTGTATCGTTGACAACTACACGCACTCGCCGGCGAACGTGCGTGCTTTCGATGAGTTGGGGATGCGCGCAATCGTGAGCGAGCGGATCCATGATGCGAATCTCCATAAAATACCAGACGGCATCTACGAATTCGATGAGGCAATCGGCGAGGTGATGCTGGCCCGCAACGTGGAGCTCATCGAAAAGTGGCATATGAAGGACGATGGCCGGATCCGCTGCTGCCTGGGCCCCCATGCCCCTGATACCTGTTCGACGACGTACCTGGAGAGAATCCGATCTGTCGCCAACGAACGTGGAGTGGGGATGGTGATTCACGTGGCGCAAGGCATGCGTGAAGTCGAACTCGTACGAGAGAGGACCAAGGGTTTGAGCTCCGTCCAGTACCTGCGCGAAGTGGGCATCCTTGGCAGTGACGTGATCGCCGGGCACTGTATCTATATCGATGACCAGGACATCGAGATTCTCGCTGAAACTAAGACCCAAGTCGCGCACATGCCCGAGGGAAACGCCAAGTGGGGAGCCACCGCGCCTGTGCCACGCATGCGACGGATAGGCATAAATGTGGGGTTGGGCACAGATAACATGGCAGCAGACATGATCGAGGTCATGCGGTTTGCCGTGTGCATCTCTCGAATCGTTGGTCAAAACACCACCGAGCCGAAGGCTGCCGATGTCTTGCAGATGGCCACTATGAACGGCGCTCGAGCGGTCGGCCTGGCCGATGAGATCGGGTCCATTGAGGTCGGCAAGCGTGCCGATCTTGTTCTGGTTGACTATCGCAAGCCGCATCTCATGCCGGTGGTCGATCCCGTTTCCAACCTGATCTATACTGGCCTGGGCTCGGACGTAGAGACGGTGCTGGTGGATGGACGGGTCGTTGTCGAGCATGGCCAATCCACGCTGGTTGATGAGGAGGCCGTGCTCCGTGCCGCGCAGGCCGTGGCTAATGCTCGCTGGCAGGAGCGTGCCGGGCTGCAACCCAAGTACTTTCTGTTCTAGCTTATCGGCCCGAGGGCCTGCCCTGACGCGGGGGGACTATGCGCATTCTGCTGCTCAATCCGAATACATCTGACACGCTCACCATGCAGATCGAGCAGCTGGCAGGACCTTACATGCTGCGGGGGACGCGGTTGATGGCCATGAATCCCACTGTGGGGCCGCGGCTAATCAGCAGCGTGTATGATGAGCTGCTCAGTGCCGAGCCAACGCTCGAGCTGGCTCGGCGTGAGCTTGCCCTGCATGATGCTTTCATCATCGCTTGCTACAGCGATCATCCGGTGATCTATGCCCTGCGCGAGTTGACGACCAAGCCGGTTCTTGGCATCGCTGAGGCGTCAATGCGCATGGCCTCCATGATTGCGCCGACCTTTAGCATCGTCAGCACCCAGCCCCGCTGGCGGCAACTGCTGTGGCAGGCTGTGGAACGATATGGCTTGACGNNCTCTATCCGAACAATCGGTTCCGCCACGGTAGTCGATCGGGCCCAAAGCCAGGACCGGCAGTTGGACGCGGTGATGGCCGCGGCAAGGGCGGCGGTAATGGACGATGGGGCTGCCGCGATCTGTCTGGGTGGTGCAGTGATGACCGGCTACAAAGAGCCGCTGGAGCAAGCGCTGGGTGTTCCCGTCCTGGATGGAGTAAGCTGCGCCTTGCTGCTATTGCAGGGCATGCATTCTCCTGCCTGGTCGCGCAGGGCCCCACCGACGGGCAGATCTCTGGATGGGCTGTGTGATATCGCCTGGCCTTGATGCGGAGAGCGAGGTTCTCCGCCCGGCGCTGAAGGACTGTGGAATACGACAAAGGAGTGCGCTATGCATCACAGAGGTATGAGGAAGAGCATCGACCTGGCCGTTGTTGGCGGAGTGCTTGTTACCGAACACGGTCCACAGGGTTTGGATCTTGGCGTCCACGAAGGTCGCGTCGTCGCTCTGGCTGAGCGGGGCGCGCTACCACCGGCTGAAGAAGTGGTCTCTGCCGTGGGCAAGGTTGTTTTGCCAGGACTGGTTGATCCGCACGTGCATTTGCGCGAGCCCGGCCCTTTGGCGGAGGAGGACTTTGCCACCGGCACCATGGCCGCGGCGGCGGGCGGCATTACCACGGTTCTCGAACAGCCTGTCGATACACCCCCGACGGCTACGGCAGCCCTGTTTGCGAAAAAACGCGCGATCGTCGCTCCCAAGAGCTATGCGGATTTCGGCTTATGGGGCGCCCTGATTCCGGATAACCTGGAGGAGATCCCCGGTTTGGCTGATGCGGGGGCGGTGGCCTTCAAGGCTTTCCTCTGTGGCTCGGATCCCGTCTATCCTATGGTCGACGATGGCACTCTCCTGGAAGGGATGCGGAGAATCGCGCAGACGGGCCTTCTCCTGGCCTTGCACTGTGAGAATCAAAGTATCATCGACGCTGCCACCCGAAGCCTGACGCCAGAGCAACGCGCTGAACCAATTTCGCACGGCCGGTGCCGTCCGCCTATCTCGGAGCTGGAGGCGGTTCAGCGAGCCATTCTGCTGGCACGTGACGCCGGAGCCCGCCTTCACATTTTGCATTTGGGCCTTGCCCAAGGAGCAAGGCTCGTCGAGCAGGCCAAACGCGCTGGTCAGGCTGTGACCGTGGAGACATGTCCACACTATCTGGTACTCAGCGAGGACGCCTTGCGTGCGGCTGGCCCCTATGCCAAATGCAACCCGCCGCTCCGTTCCGCTGACCAAGTGTCCGCCCTCTGGGACACGGTTGCTTCTGGTATGATTGACTGCATTGTCTCTGACCATTCGCCATACACCACGGAGGACAAGAACAAGGGGTTCAGTGATATTGGCCGCGCGCCCGGTGGGATCAATGCCTTGGAGCTCGGCCTGTCGCTGATGCTGAGCGAAGGCCTACACAGAAACCGCATCAGCCTGACCGAGATTGCCCGGCTGATGGCGACGAATCCGGCCAAGATCTTTGGCCTGTATCCGAAGAAGGGGACACTGGCTCCAGGCGCTGATGCTGACCTGGCAATCGTGGACCTGGATCGCGAGTGGACTGTTGCAGGAGAGCACCTGTACACCAAGAACAAGTGGACCCCCTTTGAGGGGAAGCGGCTCAGAGGCAAGGTATCGCAGACACTTGTCAGAGGCAAGACGGTGTATGTAGAAGGTCAGTTTCCCGCTGGTCCAGGTTACGGAAGGGATCTGACCGGGCTGTCCGCCGCAGCCATGTCGGGACGTTGAGGCTCGTAGTAGGTGAGGTATGCCCCCGCATGGCCAGGTCTCGGTTCGTCAGCAGTTGCAGCGTTCAGAATCTTAGGGTGACAGCGTGTTATGTGTTGACAAACATGCAGCCAGGTTGTATGCTGTTTCTAGTATCTGACAGCCCTTCGATATCAGACTGCACGGCTTGCGCGTTTGCCGGCGCCGAGAGTCCTAGCGATCAGGACATGCTGATGTCCCACTGATTCGTGTCATTCCGCAGCTGCCCCCTTTGTAGGCTGCATCGTACAGGTAATCCGGCGGCTGTATAGATTGCTGGCTGCCTACTCAATACACATTTCTTGGAGGTCCGTCATGGATGTACTGTCGAAGAAGGGTTTTGTGATTGGCGTGTTACACCTACCCCCGTTCCTTGGCTCGGCGCGCCCGGGGGCGAAACCGATGTCCTACATCGAGCAATTTGCCCTGGCCAACATGGAGATCTTCAAGGAGGGCGATTTCGATGGGGTGATGCTGCAGGACGGCTGCATGAGCGGCCCTACCCCTCCCGAGACCATCGCTGGCCTGACTGCGGTCGGCCGACTGCTCCGCACGCGCTTTGACACTCCTCTTGGAATCACCATCAATTCGCACGCCCCACAGGAGTCTTTGGCCATCGCACAGGCTATCGGGGCGAACTTTGTCAGGCTCAAAGTCTTTGTTGGAGCCATGATCAAGTCCGAGGGCCTGCTGCAGGGCTGTGCATATGAGGCTCTGCAGTACAGAGCCAGGATTCAGGCTCCGGAGATCAAGATCATTGCAGACGTGCATGACCGCAGCGGTGTCGCTCTGGGTGATGTATCGTTGGAGGAGGCGGCTGGCCAGGCGGCCCGTTCCGCCGATGCCTTGGTCCTTACCGGCAAGGATTGGCAGGAATCGCTTGACTTCCACCNNGTGTTGGGCGGCGGCGCCACCGCCGACAATATCGCTGAGGTGCTCTCCATTGCCGACGGCGTAATCGTCAGCACTTGGCTCATGAAGAAACAGCAGAAGCCAGATGACCTCATTCATTGGGATCTGGACAAGATCAAGGCGCTGATGAAGGCGGCCCGGTCCGCAAAGTAACACGGACTGGCTTGACCTGACAGCAGAACAAACCAATTGATTCTGCACTGGCGCTAACGGGTTGCCCAGTAGATCATTGACCTACTGGGCAACGCTCTTCCTCCACTCATGGGACGCCAAGCTTCATGTTCCATCTGCCGGATTCCTCGTCGTGCTTCCCTGCATGTAGCAGGGCTGCAAACGAAAAGGCACATTCGGAGCCCTGGAGGCGATGTCGACGTATGCTTGCGTTCTCGCGCCTGACGGCTCGGCGCGGGCCATGGAGGGATGTGTCCAGCTCTGGGGTATGTGGCGAACAACTGTCGTTGCCAGGAGGTATACCATGTCAGGAAGGACGTCCAGGGCAGAGTCTCTTAGCAGAGACTTGCTCTCGCACCAAGCACGAGCATTGATGTCAGATCTGGAGAGTCGACGAAGTGCGCGCCGTGTGCCCGAGTTTCAAGAAAGGGTGCGCTTGAGCCGTGAGGAACTAGTAGGGCAACCCGCTGCAATCAGCGAGACCCTGGCCCACCAACAAGACCAGATCAGACAGATCGCCAAAGCGATTGCCAAGGACCCACCTGCACGAATCTACTGTGTCGGCTGCGGCGACTCGTACATTTCAGCGCTGGCGGCGCGCTACGCTTTCGAACAACTGGTCCGCATACCGTTTGTGGTCATTCAGGCCCTGGACTATACGCGCTACTATTGCGGACAAACCGATGCCAAGACCCTGATCATCGCACTTAGCTCGTCTGGCGTGGTTCCGCGCACTGCAGAGGCGTTGCTGAAAGCCAAAGAGATGGGCGCCAAGACCATCGGGGTGACCAACACCCCGGACACGCCGCTCACCGACCTGCCGACGCATCACATCATGGTTCGTGCGCGGAGAATGGGTGGGTGTCCCACGCAGGCCAGCACTGGGGCGATTGCAGCACTCTTCTTGTTTGCGCTGGAACTGGCATCGGAGTTGCATGCAACTCCCCTCGCCCTGCTTCAACAGCGTCGTGCAGAACTTGACAACCTTCCTGCCCTTGTCGCGGACGCCATCACTCGATTCGATGAACCTATGCTTCAGTTGGCCGCAAAGCTCAAGCGCAATGACTGCTTCTTCTTTGCCGGAGGCGGTCCCAGCTTTGCTACCGCGGCATTTGGCGCGGCGAAGGTCAAGGAAATGAGCCAAGACTATGCAGTCGCCATGCCACTGGAAGAATATCACCATTATGACTCGCTCAAGCAAGGAGAGCCGCTCTTTCTGGTATCGCCCAAAGGCCTTGGAGATGATCGCGCCCTTGATACGGCCAGGGATGCTCACAATGTCAAGGGTGAGTTGATCATCCTCACAGACGATCCAGCTGAGCCTCTCTCCTCCTTGGCTGACTTGCTGCTCAGCTTCCCGTCGATGTGGGAGGCATGGACGCCGATTCCCTATGTGGTGCCTTTGCAGCTCTTTGCCGTTCACTTGGGTGCCAGCAAGCCACCGTCCCACGGTTGAGTGGGCTCACGCGTCCTTGCGAGGATCGTCGCTTGCCCCCATTATTGCAGCAGTAATGCTCAAGGTGAACTAGTGCGGGACCACTAGTACGAAAAGGACCAGAGGCACGAAACAACAACTGTTGGAGGTCTCACAATGATCAGGATTCCAAGTATGCGGGTTATGCGCTTGAGGGGCGGCCGCGATGAGCTGCGACAGCAGCCTCAGACAATCGCCGAAACCTTGCGTAGTGAAGCGGACAACATTGCTCACATTGCTTCAGAAGTAGCCAAACGGCCCATTGACCGGATCATTCTGACTGGCTGCGGCGATTCGTACATCAGCGGTGTAGCTGTGCAGTATGCCTTCGAGCGCTGGCTCAAGCGCCCGGTCGAGACCATTCAGGCACTTGAGTACACTCGGTACTATCATCACCTGACCAACGAACGCACGCTCGTGCTCGCTCAGAGCTCATCTGGCACCACCGAGCGCACGTACGAAGCCTTCATGACTGCCAAGCAGGCCGGTGCCTTTGTCATCGGCGTGACCAATACCGCGCACACCCCGCTTCTCAAAGAGACTGACGCCGGAATCCTGGTGCGGGCCACGCGCTTCGGCTGGCCTACTCAGGCCAGCACGGCCGCGGTTGCGGCCACCTTGCTGCTGGCTCTGGACTTGGCCCAGGCCTGGAAGACCCTCGATGCGGGTGAGCTCAAGTCCCTGCGCGAGGAGCTGCACGGGCTGCCTAACTTGGTCAAGTGGGCCTTGGATCAGTACGATGACATGGTCAAGGAACTCGTACAGCAGTGGCTGGAGGCCCGCGACTTTTTCTTCGTGGGTGGGGGGCCCAGTCTGGCAACGGCCCAGTTCGGCGCTGCAAAGGTCAAAGAGTACTCTCTCGACCATGCCGTTGCCCTGCAGCTGGAGGAGTATCACCACTATCGCTCGCTCAAGGAAGGGGAGCCGCTGTTTCTCGTGGCTCCGCAGGGGCAAGGGCACGACCGGGCCTTGGAGACTGCGCAATCCGCGCGACGCGCCAAGGGCAAGCTGTACGCCCTGGTTGAGCAGGGCGATGACTCCATCGCCTCGCTGGCAGATGCTGCTTTTGTCTTCCCGCCGATGACCGAGGCGCTGACCACAATTCCATACGTGATCCCGCTGCACCTCGTTGCCGATCACCTTTCCGTGGCCAAGGGTCACTTGGATTAGTCGGTTTCCTTGTGTGTGATTGCTGACGCCAAGGCGGTGTGCTGGTGAGGTCCCGCGGCAGGCTGTAGCCTTGACGCCCTCGGGCCTCTGGCTATAATAGGCTTCCAAAGAGTTCCTCGCGCTTTCGACGGCATCGTTGCTCGTGATTGACCTGTGAGCTCTTGGTGCAATGGCCGACATGTAGAGCGCGCTGGGGTCCTAAGAGGTACGCCTGCGGCGCCATCCTCATCGACCGGAGTGTCTACCGCCATACGGTTCTTGGTATGCGCGGAGGCGACACTGTCGGAATGGCGGAGCGTGCCTGGCATCCGTGTGTCATTTGATCGATTCTCGTTCAGGAGGGAGGCATCGCGCGTTCATGGCATTGCCTCTTTGACCAAGTCCTAGGTGAGCAGGCCACCTTTCGGCTCTGCTTTTCGCCTGCATGGCCTGCGGGTTGTCGTTTGATACGACAAGGCTCTCTCTGCTCGCCATGACCTCGGCTCCTCGCAGCAGCATGCCGCTCTGGCTGCCCCTACTGGACTTGGCTTGTGTTTCCATCGCGGGTGGCCTCTGGTACGCTGAACCGCGTTGGTGGCCGCTTGCGATCGCCTTGTTGCCCTGGCTGGTCCGCTGGCGCCTGACCGGTTGCACAACCAGGCGCACAGGCTTCGAAGCGTCGTTGGGTCTCTTCTTGCTCACTGGTGGTGTCGCCGTTGCCGCGGCGTACAACAGTGAGGCAGCGTGGGCTCGCTTCTGGCTGATGGTAGGGGGTGTGCTGCTCTTCTTTGCCCTGGCCAACGCCGAGGCGCCTGCCGGCCTCCGTATCTGGTTTCTGGCTTTGTCCGCCGCGGCCATAGCCCTGGTGTTTGTGTGGGCCTACCCCTGGTCGGCCTCCGAGACCAAGATCGGGCTGCTGACTCGCCTGGGGCAAGCCTTGCAGAGTCACCTGCCTCCGTTGCCTGACCCGCACGTCAACGCCAACGTGATGGGGGGCATCATTGCTGCCCTGTTGCCCTTTGCGGGCTGCGCGGTCCTGGAGGCATGGCGTGAGCGAGGCGCCGCACAAGGGCTGGGAGTGGCACAACGCTGGCTCACCGTTGGTGTGAGCAGCCTGGCTCTTGCGTCCACGGCGTTTGGCCTGGTGATGAGTGCCTCGCGGTCAGCCTGGATTGCGGTCACCGGCGCCTTTGCGCTTGCTGGCGCCTGGTGGATCGCCGGCACGTTGAGCCGTGGGAACCGGGTGCGGCAAGGCCGTATCCTGTTGGTGGGTCTGGCCGTGGGGTGCCTTGCGGCTGCCGGCTTGGTTGTCTTCGCCCCCGCCGCTTTGCCAGCCCTGCTGGATGCTCTG
The DNA here is from genome assembly GCA_002435875.1 of Anaerolineales bacterium UBA6131. Taxonomy (GTDB): domain Bacteria; phylum Chloroflexota; class Anaerolineae; order UBA2200; family UBA2200; genus UBA6131. The sequence goes on along the minus strand of DIVN01000184.1, from coordinate 3,160 downwards.
CCAGGGCCGGCAACGATCGGTTCGCGGGCTGACCTGTGGCGCAACGGCCTGACCCTGGTGCGCGACTATCCCTTCACCGGCGTGGGTCTGGATGGCTTCATGATGGCCTACTCCAGCTATGTGCTGCTGCTGCACGTCGGCTACATCACCCACACGCACAACCTGTTCCTGGATGTGGCCATCGAGCAAGGCCTCCCCGCGCTGGCGATTCTTCTCTCACTGTGCACCGTATTCTTTGGGCGGCTCTGGCGCCTCCAGACGGATCACATCAGCCGACAGCACCGCGGTCAGTTGGCCGCTGCTGCCCTCTCGCTGACCATCATTCTGCTTCATGGTCTGGTGGATGACACGCTGTACAAGAGCGCGGGCCTCTTGCTGTTATTTGTGCCATGGGCCTTTGTAGGTGCACCATTGCCAGAGAATGCGGCAGCGCCGCGAGAAGACCGTCGAATGCGGATGGCTGTCGTGCTTGGGTTCCTCGTGCTCGTGCTCGTTGGCTACGCATGGCGAGCGCCGCTGTGGTCACGGGCGCTATCGAACCGCGGGGCGCTGCGGCAGAGTCAGGCTGAGCTGAGCGTGTACAGCTGGCCAGAATGGCCGATTCAGGATGAGGTGCGGCGCCACGTCGACCTATCGGCTGCCATTGCTGACTATGAGCAGGCCCTTGCGCAGGACCAAGGCAACGAGGCCGCCAACCGTCGCCTGGGCATGATTGAGCTCTCTCTGGGTGAATATCAGACGGCGCTGCACCATCTCGAAGCGGCCTACGCAGCGGACCCATCGTGCCAGACCACACGACAATTGCTCGGCGAGGCCTATCTGGCCAACGGTCGCCGGGAAGAGGGACGGGCGCTGTGGGCTGGCTTGAGCAATGCGCAGGGCCAGTTCGAAGCGCGCATCTGGTGGTACGGCCACATTGGTGAGGAGGAGCGGGCTGCATGGATGCGTCAGGCAGCGGACAGCCTGCGCTGAGTGGGCGGCACGCCTTATCGCTTTACATATCTCGGCAGGCGAGCAGCCTCGGCCGCTATGTCTGGGAGCAGTGCTTCCTTACCTTGTTTGGCTGGGTGCCGACAGTGCTTGGCATCGCCTTGCGCGGCCTGGCCTACCGTCTTATCCTGACCATGGAGGGCACGGCGGCGATCGAGCGCGGAGTGCGCATGCGCTTTGCCGATCACATCCGCCTGGGAAACGGCGCCTACCTGGATGAGGGTGTCTACCTGCACGCCTGTCCAGGGGGAATCTCCATCGGCGAGAACACGCTGGTCATGCACCATGCGGTCCTGCATGTCTACAATTTTCGCAACCTGCCCCACGCTGGCATTCGCATCGGCCGCGACTGCCTGATTAGCGAGTTCAACGTGCTGCGCGGTCAGGGCGGCATCACCATTGGCGATCGGGTGTACACCTCGCCCATGGTGCAGCTTGCGGCGGTCGATCATGTATTCGCTGACCCCAATCGACCTATCATCGAGCAGGGCATCACCGCACAGGGCATCGTGGTCGATGATGATGTGTGGATCGGAGCAGGCGCCGTGATCGCCGATGGTGTGCACATTGGGCGTGGTGCCGTGGTCGCGGCGGGCGCCGTGGTCGTCGACGACGTGCCAGCCTACACCGTGGTTGGGGGCGTGCCTGCCCGCGTGCTGAAGACAATTACCGGCGATGAGCAGCCGGACAAGCCTGTCTACCAGGCTAGATTCGAGAAGCATTAACCAAACCATGACCGAAACACTTAGCGTAGTCATCCCAGCCTTCAACGAGGCCAACGGCATCGCCGGCATTATCGACAGGGTGCTGGCAACCCGGCCAGCCCTGGCGTCGGTGGACGCCGAGCTCGAGTTGATCGTTGTGGACGATGGCTCCCGCGACGGAACTGCCGAGGTCGCCGCCGGCTACCCCGAGGTTCGCCTGGTGCGCCACCGCACCAACCACGGCTATGGCGCGGCACTCAAGACTGGCTTCGCTCGGGCCACGGGCAAGTGGCTAGGCTTCCTCGATGCCGATGGCACCTATCCGCCCGAGCACTTCCCGGCCCTGCTGCAGGCCGCGCGGCAGCGGCAGGCCGATTTGGTCATCGGCTCGCGCATGGCTGGCAGCGACAGCGAAATGCCCGCCACCCGCCGCGTCGGCAACCTTTTCTTCGCCATGCTCGTCAGCCTGATTGGCAACCGGCACATCTCCGACAGCGCCAGTGGCATGCGCGTCATCCGGCGCGAGGTGCTCGGCCGCCTCTACCCCCTGCCGGGTGGGCTCAACTTTACGCCGGTGATGACCACGCGCGCCGTGCACGAGGACTTGTGCATGGTCGAGGTGGCCATCCCCTACGCCGAGAGGGTAGGTCGTTCCAAGCTGAGCATCGTCGGCGACGGCACCCGCTTCCTGCAGTCGATTATCTGGACTGCGCTGGGCTACAACCCCGTGCGCTTGCTCGGCACCATCGGCGTCGCCTGCGTAGCGGTGGCCGTGGCCGTCGGCCTAGGCTTGCTCGTCACCCGGCTGCGGGGTATCACCACGTTTGGCGCCTGGGGAGCTATGGCCGTCTTTGCCGCCCAGGTGCTCGCAGTGGCTGGGGTGACCATTTTCTCCCTGGGTGCCATGTTCAACTACCTGGTCTCCCTATTCTACCGCGAGCCGATACGCCAGGGCCTATTTGGCAAGCCCATCTTTGACCCACCGCTGGACCGCCAGTTCGGCTGGTTCGGGCTGGCCGCGGTCCTGGCTGGACTGTGTGTGGGTATTGTCAGCGCTAGCTTTGGCGTGCGCGGCTGGCCGGTGAGCCGGCTGTGGCTCTACCTGCTGGGCAGCGCCATGCTGATCCTTGTGGGGCTGCAGCTCATCATCTCCTGGGTGGTGATGCGCATCCTGGAGGGCCTCAGCCAGCGCCAGGGTCAGATCGCGACCGACCTGAACGGCCGGTTGGATGACCTGATGCAGGGCGCCGTCGCTCGCGAGGCCACTGAGGAGTCGGCCGAGTGACGCCAGATCCGCTGCCTGAGCGCATGGAGAACCTGGGCAGTCGTCCGCCCAGGCCTCTGCCCCCCGCCGACTTTCCGGACGTTGGCCGCGTCTTGGGCAGTACTGCCACGACGGCCAGACCGGCGGGAGCCGTGGACGTCCTGCTGGTCAACCCTCCTGCGCCTGACCGCGGCATCTGGAT
>DIVN01000192.1 GCA_002435875.1 Anaerolineales bacterium UBA6131 | reverse complement strand
CGCGGTGGGTGCCGGAGCCCACCTGCGAGAACATCCACCTGCCATCGCGCCACTGCCAATAGCTCCAGTAGCGGCAGGGCGAGCTCAAGCATTGACACCAGCATGGCTGTCCGGGATAGCTGCACCCTTCGGATTCGATGCGGCAGACCGCGCTGCCCCACAGCGAGAGGTTTAAGCCAGATCGCTCCAGCAACTGCAGCCCCCACAAGGGCTCGCCCCTGAGCGCGACACAACGCACCTGCACGGTGCCATCGCCGAACTGGACCACCAGCGTAGCAACCTGGCTCCTGTCGTCTGTTGCCGTAGCCTCAGCACCCTGGGCATCCACACTGAGTGGGTCGATGGCCACCATGCAGGCAGCGAACGCGAGCACGCACAGGCGGCTCACCACCCTCAGCGTTATGAAGCCAAACGGCCGGCCGAGAGCCCGCCATACGAGCGAGCCCGCTGGGCGGTGGGCACGCCCAGCGGGTAGGAGGGAGTTGGCTTGCTGCCCGCACAAGGCTGCAAGCAGGGAACACCACATCGTGCGCTCAGCTCTTGGGGAGCATCGGTAGGCTCGCGCCATACAGCGCGGGGATAGCCTGCACGGTGGACAACAACGGATCACCGACCCCAGGCTGGAACTCAATGCGGCCATCAGCGGAGCGCAGGGCGAGCAGGGACTGCATCGGGTTTCCGGACGCCCGCGTCCATCTGGCAGAACCGGGGTTCTGACCCAGTGCGTTCAGGGCCATGATCACGGCAGCGGTCGAGTTGGCGTTTGAATCCGTGCCCCACTCGGAAGGCTTGATCGCAGGAAACCCCCCATCGTCGTTCTGCTGGCCCTCGAGGAAGGCCAGTGCTTTCTGCACTGTCTGGGAGTTGGCGGGCTCCCCACCAGCGACAAGAGCCTGCAGGACGTAGGAGACTGTGTCGTTGTCCACCCCGAAGGTGGATGCCCAGGCGCCTGTCTCAAGCTGGTAGCCCTTCAGCACGCTGACCGCGCCTGAGGGGATCTTTTCTCCGGCGGCCTTGAGCGCCAGGATCGCCCACGCCTGGCCCACGCTGCCAGGATCGTAGGTCTGGCCATCGGCGGCAAGCGCGTTGAGCCGGGCGATCCAGTCGACACCGGCAAAGTCGCGAGGCTTCTGACCGGCTGCTACGAGCGTGGTGATGAGCTTTCCGGTGGTGGCAGCATCGACCGCGTATTCGCTGGCCGTGGCGGCGAGGTAGTCAGTCATCGATGGGCTGCTGGAGGCAGCGCGCCACTGCGCAGGATCCTTGTCCGCTGCGGCAATGGCCAGGATCGCGTCACAGGTGACGCCGGCCGGGTGGCCAAAACCAACGTTGAAGCTTCCATCGTCTTGGAGCTGCGCTCGCAGCCAACCCAGAGCAGTGGAGGCTGCGGCTTTCTCCTGGCTGTATGCCGCTGGAGTTGGCGCGGCCGTGGCACACGCAGCCAGCATCACGACGAAAGCGAGTAACAGGGCGACTAGAACGCGGGTACGGTACATTTCAGCCAATCCTTTCCATTTGTTTGGGCGCAACCCGATCGTGCGGTGGAGCTACACCCAACAAAAAACCCCTTGCCGCTTCGGCAAGGGGTATATTGCGCAAACAGTTGCTTCCACCCCCTTTCTCGCGAAGGGTCATGCAGGAAGGCTGCAGAGGCGGGTCATCTGGCTCCTCCAGCACTTGGCTGGAGCTACAGTTGCGGGACAGCGCCGGACTGCTACCGGCTTCCCCCGTTGATCGCCCGTAAATACAACCTGGGCGACCTCTGCAGTGGTCAAGCTATTCACTTGTAGCGATAGTCTACTACCCATAGGGGTTTCTGTCAAATCCGGCGGGCCGACGCGATTTGACTTGTGCAGGGCTTTGTTGTATGCTCTCGCCGCAAATTCCGGAAGGCGAGGGCTACCTTGGTCGGTTTGAGTGTGCCGCAGCATAACACAGGCTGGGATTCGGCAGAGCGCGATATTGCGCTCTCGATGCTTTCCTCTGTCGCCTTCCATCCAGTCCACCATCATCACCGCACCACAGCGGGTTGACGGCGGGCTGCTTCACAGACTGCTCATTTCGTAAGTCGATAGCAACGTAGCGTGAGGCACCGGGCCTCACGCTTTTTGTTGCCACCGGCGCGGTTTGGCTGCAAGTGGCCCGCGCTGGCTCACGGGAAGCGGGGGAGTGTGCTAATGGACCGATCGGATGTGCGTCTTTCGATGCCCAGCAAAGGATGGCTGGCCGAGGATGCTATCCGCTTCATGGACTCTTGCGGTCTTGCTTTGCACAAACCGAACCCCCGGCAATACGAAGCGGAGATACCGGCCTTGCCGGGACTTGCTGTGCTCTTTCAGCGCGCGGCCGACATTGTCGTCAGCGTGCGCGACGGCAGCGTCGATTTTGGGATCACCGGCCTCGATGTAGTCCGCGAGCTGGAAGGCACCAACGGGCAGGTGGTCGTTCTGCACGATGCTCTGCAGTTTGGCCACTGCCGCCTGGCAGTCGCGGTACCGGAAACCTGGACGGAAGTCGTGCACAAGGGCGATCTCGCGGCCAGAGCACGTCTAGTGGATCGCCCGCTACGCGTAGCGACCAAGTTTCCCCATTTGACCACCGGCTTCTTGGAGCCGTTGGGTTTCCCCTTCACGCTAGTGCATACTGAAGGTACCCTTGAGGTGGCCCCTACGATCGGCTACGCCGACCTGATCTCCGATCTGGTGTCCTCCGGTCAGACCCTTCGTGACAATCGCCTGCGCATGCTAAGTGACGGGGTGGTGCTGGAATCTCAGGCTGCCCTGATCGCTAACCGGGCTGCACTCCAGAACCGCGCGCACACCCTTGAGGTTGCCCGCCAGCTGCTGGAGTTCATCGAGGCGCACCTCCGTGCGGCAGAGCATGTAGCGATCTTCGCCAACATGCGTGGGCAGTCTCCCGAGCTCATTGCCCAGCAGATGTTCGCCCAACAGACCCTCGGCGGCCTGCAGGGGCCCACATTCTCGCACGTGGTCGTGCCTGGTGATGACCCCAACTGGTGGGCCGTGCATATCATCGTGCGACGCGCCAGTCTTGCCGCGGCAGTGGCCGAGCTGCGGGCCATCGGGGGAAGCGGCGTCGTGGTCACGCCAGTGACCTACATCTTCGAAGAGGAGCCAGCTCGCTATCAGGCCATGTTGGAGGCATTGCATGGACAAGGGCATTGAGATACCCCTGTACACGGACTATCGGCTGGCCCGTCAGAGCCTGCTGCTGCGCAAGGGCTTTGATCCCGAGGACACGCCCACGGCGCTGCGCGAAAGCCTGCGCCGGCTGTTTGGCCAGGAGTTGAGCCCTGCGGAAGCGGTCGCTCTGGTGGTCAAGGATGTACGCCAGCGTGGCGATGCTGCCTTACTGGACTGGACCAAGCGCCTGGACAGCAGAGAGCTCGACAGACTGGAAGTGCCGCAGGCCGAGTGGAAGGCCGCGCTGGACAATGTTCCGAGCGAGTTGGCACAAGCCCTTCAGACAGCCTCTGCGCGCATTGCGGACTTTCACCAACGGCAGAAGTTGAGCTCGTGGACCACTACTGAACTGGGGGGCGTACTCGGGCAGAAGGTCACCCCGCTGCGTCGGGTGGGCATCTATGTCCCCGGCGGCACGGCCCCGCTGCCCTCTTCGCTGCTCATGTCGGCCATCCCCGCGCGTGTGGCAGGCGTGGACGAGATCGTGGTCTGCACGCCACCGACCAGGGGCGGCGATCGCCTCGTCCCTGCGGCGGTGCTCGCTGCGGCGCAGATCGCCGGCATAGACCGTCTCTTCTGCGTGGGCGGCGCACAAGCCATCGCGGCGCTGGCCTACGGCACGCAGACGATCCCGCGGGTGGACAAGATCGCCGGTCCGGGCGGTCTGTTCGTCACCCTGGCCAAACGACAACTGTACGGCACTGTGGGCCTGGATGGCCTGTACGGGCCCACGGAGACAGTCATCGTCGCTGACGAGACCGCTAACCCGGCCTGGGTGGCCGCGGATCTGTTGGCTCAGGCAGAGCACGATGTGCTGGCGACTGCCATTCTCCTGACTCCTTCGTCTACCCTCGCTGAGCAGGTGCGCCTGCAGGTCGCGGAGCAGGCCGCACAACTGGAGCGACGGGATGTCCTCGCCGTTTCTTTGCGCGGGCAGAGCGGCATTGTGCTCACGCCGGACCTGGAGACGGCCGTTCGGCTCGCGGACGAATTCGCGCCAGAACACCTCTGCCTGCTCGTGCGCGATCCCGTAAGCTGGGCGCAGCAGGTCAGGAATGCCGGTGGCATCTTCCTTGGCGAGAACTCCTGTGAGGTGTTGGGTGACTATGTCGCGGGCCCGAGCCACGTCATGCCGACGGGTGGCACCGCGCGTTTCTCTTCGCCCCTGAACGTGCTGGACTTTCTCAAGATCTCGAGCATCGTGGGCCTGGACGCAGACTCGGCATGTCGGCTGGCGGACGATGCGGCGCGCGTCGCCCAGGCCGAGTCCCTCACCGCGCATGCCGCGGCAGCCCTCAAACGGAGCAGCAGCAAATGAGGGCATCTGACCTGGTACGCGCGGACATCGCTTCGATGGAGCCGTATTCTCCGGTTGTGCCTCTGGAGGTCACTGCCCAGCGGCTGGGGCGCGACGTGCACGAGATCGTCAAGCTCAACGCCAACGAGAATCCCTACGGTCCTTCGCCTGCCGTGCGCCAGGCGCTGGCGCAACTGCCGTTTCCGCACCTGTACCCCGATCCGGAAAGCAACGCCTTGCGCGAGGCACTTGCCCGCGTCACAGGTGTTGACAAACGCCTGCTGCTCGCCGGCGCGGGTGCGGATGAGCTAATTGACCTGCTCATGCGGCTGTTCCTGCAACCTGACCAGGCCATCATCGACCTGCCCCCCACCTTTGGCATGTACCGCTTTGACGCTGCCCTGGTCGGCGCCCAGGTGGTCAACGTGCCGCGCAAGCCCGACTTTTCGCCCGATCTGGAGCAGATTAAACGCGCGGCCGAGTCGAGCCAGGCCAGGCTGCTCTTTGTCGCCTCGCCGAACAACCCTGACGGCAGCTGGCTTGGCGATCAGGCTCTGGAGTCCCTGCTGTCTCTACCACTGGTGGTTGTGCTCGACGAAGCTTACGTAGAATTTGCGGGGGTTGAGCGCAGCCGCATCGGCTGGGTATCTGCACGGCAGAACCTGATCGTGCTGCGCACGTTTAGCAAGTGGGCGGGTCTGGCGGGGCTGCGCGTTNNAGCGTTTCCAGACTGCATTATCGATGACTTGTGGAAGATCAAGCAGCCCTACGGCGTCTCTCAGGCTGCCTCTGCGGCCGCCATCGCCGCGCTCGATGACCTGCCCTGGGCCCAGGAGAAGGTCCAGGCGATTGTGCAGGAGCGCAGCCGCCTGCTGGGTCTGCTGGAGCAATTGCCCTGGCTGCGACCCTATCCTTCCGAAGCGAATTTTGTGTTGTGTCGGGTTCTTGACAGGGACGCCCAGCAGCTCTGTATGGTGCTGTACGAGCAGGGCATCCTGCTTCGCCACTATCGCTCCGCGGGGCTTGCCGATCACGTGCGCATCAGCGTGGGCCAGCCCGCAGATACGGATACCCTGATTCAGGCTCTCCGGAGGTGTTGACCATGCGTACCGCCAGCATTACGAGGCATACAACCGAGACCGACGTTGAGGTCAGCCTGGCCCTCGACGGTGTGGGGACGCACGCAATCGCCACAGGCCTGGGTTTGCTGGATCACCTGCTGACCCACATCGCGGTCCACGGCCTGTTTGACTTGACCGTACGGGCAAAGGGCGACCTGGAGGTGGATCCACACCACACGGTCGAGGATGTGGCCCTGGTTCTTGGTCAGGCCTTCGATCAGGCCCTGGGCGAGCGGCGTGGCATTGTGCGTTGCGCTTCGGCCTTTGTGCCTATGGATGAGACGCTGGCCTTTGTGGCGGTTGACTTCTCTGGGCGACCTTATGCTGTCACGGAGGTGGCCTGGACAGGCTCGGTGGTGGGTTATCTTCCTGTCAC
>DIVN01000124.1 GCA_002435875.1 Anaerolineales bacterium UBA6131 | reverse complement strand
GAAGATGCGCTTCTGAAGCAGGTGCTCTGCGTTGTGGGCATCATAGATCAGGAGACGAGGCTTGCCGGGCGGCAGCTGGCAGGCATAGGAACCGTACTGGGCCATTTCCAGTCCCTCAACCTGAACTACATCCGGTTCCAAGCGTCTCAGCACGGATTTCAACCTGTCGTACATGGCACGAGACAGAAGACGGTAGTAGAGATCGGGGCGTGGTGACAGCAGGATCGTGGCCAGGCGGTGCAGGCCTTTGCGCTGCGGGGCAGGAACCGTTGAGAGCGTCTTACAGACTTCCGACAGACGAGCCAGACTCTCCACCGACGGCTCGGTCTCGGCGAAAGAAAGTAGATGAACTTCATGCCGCCGGGCCACCTGACTGATCAGGTTGTAGTTGCGGATGGTTGTGCCTTGCTGAGGTGGAAAGGGCAGTTGTGGCGTGAGGAATAGTATGCGCCGCCGGGTCTGTGGCATGTGGTACAGGCTCCCCGAGCTAAGTTGGCGTCCTGAAAGCAATCCTACACCCGTGTGGGTTTACGATGCGGCCAGCTGCCGATAGATGGCCAGCGTCTGTTGTGCAGCCTTGCGCCATGAGAAATCCAAAGAACGGTTGAGCCCCTTTTCTGACAGCTCTTGATGCAGATCGGGGTCGCTAAGAACGCGCCACATGGCAACGGCCATCGCGTCCGTGTCATCTGGATCGACGAGAAGGGCTGCATTGCCGACGATCTCGGGTAGTGCAGATGTATTGGAGACGATGACTGGAGTACCGCAGGCCATTGCCTCCAGGGGTGGCAGCCCGAATCCTTCGTAGAAGGCAGGGTGGATCAAGAGCTGGGCCGAGTTGTAGAGCAGGAGCAAGTCTTGGGGTGTTACACGCCCCTGGAAATGTACGCGCTGCTCCAGATCCAGCTCTTGCACAAGGCGAAAGACCTCGTCGATCAGCCATCCCTTTTCGCCAGCGAGCACGAGGTCGACATCGGGACGATAGTCGGTTAGCAGCCGCCGGAAGGCACGAAGCAGGCCAGGCACATTCTTGCGCGGCTCTATGGTGCTAACGAACAAGACAAAATCCCGCTGGAGGCCGAGTCGGTTCCGCGCTTCGTGGCGCTCAGCGGGATCACGCATGGGACGATAGAGGGGATGGGCGGCTTCATAGACAACAGAAATCTTGCTATCTGGTGCGCCTGTGAGACGCACAATGTCCTTCTTAGTACATTCCGAAACGGCAATGATGTGATCGCAGCTGCGCACAGCTTGGTCGATCTGACCGTAGTAGCTTGCGCTCTCAGGTGTTAGAAACTCGGGAAAGAGCAGAAAGTTGAGATCGTGAACGGTGATCACTGACTTGCAGTGGCGCCGAAACGGCGGAATGAAATCGGGACTGTGCAGGACATCGATATCAACGGCCGAGAGCTCAAGCGGGAGCAACAGCTGTTCCAGGCGGTGGTGGGGCGGGGTCCACAACGAGCGCCGGTAAAAATTGGGCCGGCCGGTCAAGTGCGAATCGTCCTTGCGGCTCTGAAAGATCGTGAACTGGTCCTCACCGTTGATGTCGGCGAGTTGTTCCATAAGGCGCAAGGTGTACTGGCTAATCCCTGCCTGCCGATAGTAGATGAGCCGTGCATCAATGCCGACGTGCATTGGCTGCGCTTCCCTCCTGGCCGTAAGATGGATATGCCCTCCATTCCCGAGCGAGCAAGTGGAGGGCAGCATTGACCCAAATCAACCGTATTCTAGTCGGCTATTGCAGAATTACCAAACGCTTCTCGGGACCCAGACAAGTGCCGGAAAACTAAGGGCAGTCAGCAGCCGCCGTCTCCATCAGGCATTTTGCATCAAGGTGTGCTGTGGTGTGTCGCACGCGATGCCTTGGTGCACGACGCCGACGTGGGTATAATCGTGAAATGACACAGGGTGAACTTGAGCTACAAGTGGGCGTCGCGAAAGTCAGCAAGTATGCGGTCAACGAGAGTGGCGATACGCTCGAGATGGTAGAGCGTCCCCTCGGGGGCATCTCGCTGGTGATGGCTGACGGCCAACGCAGTGGCAAGTCGGCAAAGCGCATCAGCAACCTGGTGGTGCGCAAAGCCATATCCTTATTGGCTGAGGGTGTTAGAGATGGCGCGGCAGCGCGCGCTGCACACGACTATTTGAGACTGTACCGCCAAGGGCAAGTCTCTGCCGAACTGCACATCGTTTCGGTTGATTTGGTTACGCGGACCATTGTGGTGTCGCGCAACAGTCACTGCCCGGTCATATTGCTGCGGGAGGATGAAATCCGCATGCTGGAAGGCTCGAGCCGGCCGATTGGCATCTATGCGGGAACCAAGCCGACAATTGACGAGTTGCCGATAGCAGACAGCACCTGGCTTATTGCCTGCACGGATGGCATCATATCGGCTGGGCAGAGGTACGGCGCTTCTCTCGATCTGTTGGCGTGTGCAAGGACCCGATTGGCGGATGAACCTTCATCTGCACAGACGCTCGCCGATGACATTCTTTTAGAGGCGATGGCTTTGGATCACGGCCGTCCTGAGGACGATATGTGCGTGTTGGTTCTGGCGATACGACAATCGACGCAGGCAGATCCTACTAGGCGCATGACTGTGCGTTTTCCCTTGCCGCCGTCCGAGGGGTAGGCCGACCGTGCGAGTAGTGCTGGTGGGAATCTGCGGAAGCGGCAAGAGCTCACTGGCAAGGGGCTTGCGGCATTTGGGGTATGAAGTCCGGGAGTGTGGACAAGAGCATTCTGATGTGCCCCACATGTGGAGGGTGATATCGCGGCCGGATGTGTTGATCTTTCTGGATGCCAGTGAGGATGAGACACGGCGGCGAGGGGAGACACACTACATTCCGGGGTTTGTGGACACGGAACGGCAGCGCCTGGCAGATGCTCGTGCGAACTGTGATCTGTACATCATGACGGATAAACTGAGCGAGATTGCCGTTCTCGAAATCGCGCATGATTTCCTGTTACACCATGCGCGTGGGTACTGTAAGGCAGAGTAGAGACAGGTACGACTGCTACCCCATGCGGCCCATCGCGCATACTGTCATTTGACAGATGGGCAGCGATGCCATACAATCGGCCAATCTAGACGGCGCGCGCCGGCCACACCCTTGGCGGGTGTGGCTGTTGTGTGTCAGGAGTTGCCTGGGAGGGAGAGCGGATGCAGCAACGTGATATGAGTCTCCTGATAGTCATCATCATCCTTACTGCGGTGGCCATATGGATTGTGTGGCCATCCAATCCGGGACTGCACATTCACTTTGGGCCGATCAACTTCGATCGTGATATTCGCGTCTATCAGGGGCTTGACTTGCAGGGTGGTGTGCAAGTTGTCTTGCAGGCCGATATGCCTGGGGGGCAGCCTGTCGACGCGGAAGCGATGGGTGCGGCCAAAGTTATCGTGGAGAACCGCGTCAACGCTTTGGGGGTGGCCGAGCCTCTGGTGCAGTTGGCAGGCACGGATCGGATTGTGGTAGAGTTGCCTGGTATCAGTGATCCAGATACTGCTGTCACTACCTTGCGCCAGACGGGCTTGCTCGAGTTTGTCGACGCGGGTTATACGATCCTCACCCCAGGTACCCAGGTTCTGACGAGCTTCAGCCAGACCGGCGAGTATGGCCTGGTGACGCCCACACCTGTCCCGACCGAGACCCCCTCACCATCGGTGACTATCACACAGGAGATAACGACCACTGAGGTGGTGACTCCTACAGCGGTTGCCGCTACCGAACCAACGCCGAGTCCCACCCCTGAGGTGCGCGTGTTTCACACGCTCATCACCGGGCGCTATCTGGAGAGCGCCCAGGTAGGACAAGACGAATTCGGTCGACCGCAGATCAACTTCCAGCTTACCGCAGAGGGCGGGCAGATATTCGCCGATTTCACTGCGGCCCACGTGAATCAGTATCTGGCCATCGTGCTGGATGGCGTAGTCATCTCGTGCCCGCGCATTGAGACAGCGATCACCGAGGGCAGCGGCAGGATTACCGGAGAGTTCAGCCTGGCCGAAGCGCGCAACCTGGTTGTCCAACTACGCTACGGTGCGTTGCCGGTACCCCTGAAGGTGATCCAGAACCGGACCGTGGGTCCAACGCTAGGCCAAGACTCGGTGGCAAAAAGCACGCAAGCTGGCATCATCGGGGTGGTCACTGTGCTGGTCTTTATGTTGGTTTACTACAGGCTCCATGGCTTGGTCGCGGATATCGCCCTGGTTGTTTATGCGTTGGTGACCTTTGCCCTTTTCAAGGTGGTTCCGGTAACCCTTACCTTGCCCGGTCTGGCAGGCTTTCTCTTCTCCGTTGGCACAGCCGTGGATGCCAATATCCTCATTTTCGAACGTATGAAGGAAGAGTTGCGCCAAGGTAAACGCTTCGCTTCGGCCATCGAGTCTGGTTTCGCACGCGCATGGACATCGATCCGTGACTCAAACCTCTCGACCTTGATTACCTGTGTGATTCTGTATTGGTTTGGCTCGAACTATGGTGCGAGCATGGTGAAGGGGTTTGCCGTAACGCTGTTCATGGGCATCCTGGTGAGCATGTTCACCGCCATCACCGTCACGCGGACGGTGATTCGCGCGCTGTACGCGGTTGGCGGCGAAGGGCTGCGCGACAGCAAGTGGCTTATCGGGCTTTAGGTCTGCAGAAAGGTGATAAATCTCCTCACCTGAGGGAGGCTTCATGATCGATATTGTTGGCAAGAGACGCTGGTACTTCCTGTTGTCGGCTCTCATCATCATCCCTGGACTGGTTGCGATGGGGCTGTCGGTTCGCCGCTATGGCACTCCGCTTCGCCTCAGCATCGACTTCACTGGGGGGGCGTTGATGGAGATTGCCTTCGAGCAACCGGTGCAGCCGAGCGAAGTTCGGCTGGTCTTTGCCGATCGTGGATATGCTGATACCACCGTGCAGACAACACTTGACGACAAGACAGTGGTGATCCGCTCAAAGGAGTTGCAGGACGGTGAGAAAACGCAGATTCAGAACGATCTGCGGGCTCACTTCGGTCCCCTGACCGAGTTGCGCTTCGACCAGGTGGGCCCCACTGTTGGGCGCGAGGTGACGCGCAGCGCAGCTATGGCCGTCGGTGCTGCAGTGCTGGTGATCACTGGGTTTGTAGTGTTCGCGTGGAGGAAGGTGCCCAACGCGCTGCGTTATGGGCTCTGCACAACCGCCAAGACACTGCACGACGTACTGGTCACTTTGGGTGTCTATGCCATTTTCGGGCTGGTGCTGGGATGGGAGGCGGACTCCCTGTTCTTGACCGCCATGCTCACTGTCACAGGGTACTCGGTGCAGGATACCATTGTAGTGTTCGATCGAATTCGCGAGAACATTCCCAAGAGACGGGGTGAGCCCTATGAGGTGATCGTCAACCGCAGCCTGCTCGAGACTGTGCATCGCTCGCTGGCTACGCAGTTGAACGCCATTTTCATCCTTGTTGCCATTCTCTTCTTCGGTGGTGTGACGATCCGACAGTTCATCGCCACACTGCTGGTGGGGCTCGTCACCGGGACCTACTCGTCCATCTTCTTCGCAGTCCCGTTGTTGGTTGTTTGGGAGAAGGGGGAGTTGGGCGGTGCCATACGGCGGCTGTTTCGACGCCAACACGCCCAAGCGTGAGCTTTCGGACTATGCTGCAAGCCCGGCCTTCTCAAGCCGGGCTTGTTCTTTTTAGGGAAACAGGTTCGCCGTGTCGTTTGGCCCGCATGTCCGTGCTATAATGCGCCTAACACCGCACCGGAGGGACGCATGATGCGCGCTATGGTCTATGATGGACGACTGAGGTTGGCTCGGGACTATCCTGTACCCATGCCAGGTCCCGATGAGGCTCTGATCAAGGTGCGCATGGCTGGCATCTGCAACACCGATCTGGAGATCATGAAGGGCTATATGGGCTACCAGGGTGTGCTGGGCCACGAGTTTGTGGGGATGGTCGAGCAATGCGCCGAACCCGGATGGACCGGACTGCGGGTGGTGGGAGAGATCAACTGCTTCTGCGGGGAGTGCCCCGCATGCCGCGCGGGAAGGGTGACCCATTGTCCGCAGCGCACAACTCTGGGTATCTGGGGGCGGGACGGTGCCCTGGCTGAGTATTGTGTCCTACCCGTGCGCAATCTGCATCGCGTGCCCGATAGTGTCACGGATGTGCAGGCCGTGTTCGTCGAGCCGCTGGCAGCTGCACTGGAAATCCTCGAGCAGGTACATATCAAGCCGACACAACGTGTGATCGTCCTGGGTGATGGCAAACTGGGGCTGTTGGTAGCACAAGCTCTTCGGCTGACTGGCTGTGACTTGCTCGCCATTGGTCACCACACGGCCAAGCTCAAGGTGATTGCTCGCCTGGGCGTCGCCACGCAACTGGCATCAGAGGCAGTCGCTCCAGGCGCCGATGTCGTGGTGGACTGCACCGGCCAGGAGGAGGGCTTCTGGCTGGCACGTCGGCTTGTGCGCCCGCAGGGAACTTGTGTGCTCAAGAGCACGTTTCATGGACAGAACCTGGTGAACTTGAGCGAGATGGTGGTGGATGAGATCACCCTGGTCGGCTCACGCTGCGGGCCATTTGCTCCCGCGCTCAGACTTCTGGCTGGCAAGCTGGTCGATGTCGAGTCACTCGTCTCATCCGAGTTTGCGCTAAATGATGGGATCACAGCCCTTGAGGGGGCCGCCGCAAAGGGTGTTATGAAGGTACTCGTGCGCATCTAGGGGAGGAGTCTTGGCAATGTACGGTCGCAAGCTGGTCTACCTGCGCACAGCTATTGGTCTGCTCGTGGCCGTTGTCTCGTGTGCTCGAGTTCCCCCCGGCCCCACACCACAGCCGCAGCCCAGGCCCAGTGTTACCGCGACGCCGCTGACGCTGCCAACATTCTCCGCTTCTCCTTCGGCAACCACGGAGCCAGCGGGGTCCCCCCGATTGCTTGGTCAGGTCGATTTCCGGCCTCTTGCGGGCATCGGACACTATCCACAGGCGATCGCCGAGTCGCGCGGTTATGTGTACGTGGCGAACCGAGGAACGAACAATGTCTCGGTGATCAAGGATCAAGCGCTGGTAGCCGTGATTGATGTGGGTATGCTTCCCGTCGACGTCGCGGCAGATGCCAGCACTGGCCTAGTCTATGTGGCGAATGAAGGTGACGATACCGTCACGGTGCTCAGCGGTACCCGTGTGGTCAAGAGCATTCCTGTAGCGAGCGGTCCGGCATGTCTGGTGGCAGGAGAAGGGCGCGTATATGTAGGCAGTCGTGCGGCTGGAGGGGTGACCGTTCTCGACGGAGAATCGGGAGAGCCGCTGCAGCAGATGCAGCTTGATGCGCCGGTGGGCGTCCTTGCTTTGGCGCTGAACTTGGAGGCACGACTTCTTTATGCTGCGACCTATAATGCCGTGGCGGTCATCGACTTGAAGGCTGTCACGGTGGTGCGCCGTCTCGAACGCGAGGTGTATGTCACACTGGGTTCTGATCCCGCCTCGGGGGATCTGCTGATGGGCGAGTACGATCCGCTAACGCAGAAGCACCACCTGGTCATCTATGATGCGTTTGGCGATCGGGAGCACGGCCGTATGGAGATTGGTGCAGATCCTCGCGGGATGGCAGTCGACGCCGCAAGACGGCTGGCGCTTGTGGCGAATTCGTGGAGCAATAGCCTTTCGCTGATCGACCTGGCCTCGCTGCAAGTCCTGAACACCATCCGAGTTGGTCTGGAGCCGGTCGATGTGACCGTTGACGGCGAAGGCACAATTTATGCGGCCAATTCAGGGAGTGCCAACGTCGCGGTCATATCCGCTGGCGCCAGCGAGATAGCAGGAGTTGTGCCTTTGGCCATGCTGCCGAAAGGCATGGCCGTAGATCTATCTAGCGGACGGGTCTTTCTTGCGTCGGCGAGCACTAACGGTGTGCTTGTGATCGAAGGATCTCGCGTTGTGCGCGAGCTGCGAACGGGCGCCCATCCAACAGAAGTTTCCCTGAACGCGGCGGCATCTCTGCTGTCGGTTCTCAACTATGCCGATGGCGATCTCATGCTCCTCAGGGCCAACGATGGGCAGATCGTGCGCAGCCTGCCTGTGGGGGAACGCCCGCAGGGCCTTTCTGCAGTCCCGCACTCGGATGAGTTGTACGCCAGTGATCTCGTCGTAGATGGCAACAGAGGCCAGGTTGTGCGGCAGTTGGAGCTGCGCACGTCCTATGGGAGCAGCGTGAAGCCAGTAGAAGTACAGATTGACCCGCAAACCGGCAGGGCATTTGCGGTTGCCTCCAACGGTGTGCCGGGCTCAAATGGTGGGCTGGTCATCTACGTTGTCGAACCTGACGGGAAGGTTTCTGTAGCCGGTCAGGTTGGCGGGCTCAGCACAACAGGGCTTGCGTTGGACAGTGAGGGGGGCCGAGTATATTCGACGGCGGGGCGCTTTGGCTCCTTCCAGCTCATCGTCAACGATGCCATCGATTTGCGGCGCCTGGCGAGCATCAGCATCCCAGGGTACCCGGCAGCGCTGGCCTATAACGCACACACCAACCATCTATTCATCTGCCTGGTGCACGTGGCGGGAACATCGACGTCCACCAGTGCGGAACTCATGATCCTGGACAGCCGGGGGCTTGGCACGGTGGCTCAGATAGCCATTCCAGGCAAAGGCAGGACAACAGCCTGGGAGGATTATGAGCTTGGCGTGGATAGCGAACGCCAGCGCATCTATCTGTCCGACGCCGATCGAGGTGTGCTATGGGCGTTTGCCGATGCGGAGATGCCACCACCAGCAACGCCAGCTCCTACCTTGACGCCTACGCCCTGGCCAACCATGACGAGTGTGCCTGAGCCCACAAAGGTGAGTGGTGTCTCTCAGTCCTGCGACCGCATGCCTACCGCGCTATTTGAGGGGATTTGGTCCACGGATGCTGGCTTGCGCCACCTGCTTGGCTGTCCCCTCGGTGAAATGCAGGAGGGCGTCCTTGCCTGGCAATCATTTGAGCGGGGCCGAATGATATGGCGTGAGCACGACCGCACGGTGCTGGCCTTGTTCGAGGACGGAAGATGGCGGGCTGTGCCCGACCAATGGCAGGACGGCATGCCACCGCTCAGCTGTGCGGCGCAGCCGCCCGATGGCTTTGTACAACCACAACGGGGCTTTGGGCTCGTCTGGTGTAAAGAGCAGACTCTGCGGGCTGGTTTGGGCTGGGCACTGCAGGATGAGCTAGGCGCCGAGGAGTCCTGGCAACGATTTGAGCAGGGGGAGATGATCACCTTACGCGGGCTACAGGTGATATATGCGCCGTTGTCTGACGGCACATTCCGAATCTATCCGCTGTTTTGAGTGGGTTCAGGGCTGATTTGGAAAGGTGGCGTTGAGCTACTCTCATGAGTGGACAATGGCAGTGGGTGGGTGGCATAGTTCGTTTGGGACAAGAAGTGCTTGGGGGAGTTCTTTGATGGCGATGCAGACGCTTGGTGGCACAGCGCTCAAACGTTTCCACCGCGGATTCAGGCGGGCCCATATCGCAGAGCACACCATTAGTGTGGTGTTGCAGAGCGTACAATATGCGATGAACGTTGGCTCAATCTTCCGGATCTGCGACGCCGTGCAGGTTGAGTCGCTGATCCTGACAGGTATCACACCGACCCCCGAGAATGAGACAGTGCTCAAAGTTGGTCGTGGCAAGGACAGGACCGTCCCCTGGCGATATGAAGCGGAGGCCACCAAGCCGCTGGCGGAGCTGAAGGCTGAGGGCCACCGTGTGTTTGCGCTGGAGATCACCGAGAATGCCCAACCGTATTACCGGGTCAAGTGGCCCGATAAGGTGTGTTTGGTAGCCGGGCATGAGGATCATGGCATTACTCGCAGCACTCTGCTGCAATGCGATGACGCTGTGTTCGTGCCTATGTGGGGGAAGGGGCTCTCTCTGAATGTTCATGTGGCGCTGGCAGTGGTGCTGTTTCACATTCGGTATCTGGAGCTTCGTGGCGAGGTGTGAGAAGACGGTGCCGCGCAGGCTT
>DIVN01000146.1 GCA_002435875.1 Anaerolineales bacterium UBA6131 | reverse complement strand
TGTCGTGCTATTGATTGGACTTGCGCGCGGCCATGCGGGGCTTGCAGATGATCTCCAAAATGCGCAGGTTGAAAAAGTCGGTCGTATGGGCAGGCATGAGCACCACAGAGGTATCTGCTCCACGGTTCGTCCCCGCGATAGCGACGACTTCCTTGTCAGTGCGTACCAGCCCTGCGTCGGCAGCCATTACGGCGATCTCGGCACATACCTTGAGTCCCTCGCAAAAATTCCGCAAAGTATAGGCGATGATCTCGTCAAGCTGATAGGTGTTCATCCGAAAGCGCACGGCCCTTCCGATGCTGCCAAATGCATGCGTGGTCGTGAGTATCTTGCCTCCGGCAGCCTCAATGGCACTGCGATTCTCAGGAGTCAACTCCTGGTGATCTGGCTGCTTGAAACCCTGCACGTGGGTGACCACCACGACGTTGCATCCGCGAAACAGCTCAGCTGCTTTTCGTCCAACTTCCCCTCGGGTCGTAGCCACCAGGATATCCTTGATACCTAACTGGTCGGCACGCGCCTTGGCAAGCTGCAACGTGCGCTCAGTGTTGGGCTCTCCCCATGGCTCGAAGTACACGGTCTGAGCAATTGTCTCTGCCATGTCTAGCTTGACCTCCTTTGCTGCTGCGATCAGATCCGCGGCACCGATGGCCGCACGCTTGGTGCTGAATGCTGCGGCCATCGATGCAGGTTGGCGGCTCACGAACCATCGTTGCTAGGTCGAGGTGAATGACCCCGAAACCAGTATCGGCCCGCTATTTTCCAGAGCGGACAGCATCTACAAAGGCCTTAACCTTGTCAGCTCCCCAATCCGAGGGCAGCGATCCGGGGCTGCGGTCTGGATGCGCCTTCAAGGACGTGCTGATAATCACGCCGCTAGCAAAGCGAAGCGCCTGATTGATGTTCGCCGCGGTCCCGCCACCACCCAAGTAGAGGGGCACCCCAAGCTTGGCGCCGCGTACTTGCTCGAGCATTTCCAGTGAATTGTCGAACGAGTGGCCGGTGATGACCAGACCATCAGCGCGGCCGAAACGAACTGCCGAAGTCGCAGCCTCCACCAGAGTCAGTGGGGCCAGCGGCATACCCGATCGATCATACACATCGGCCAGGATGGCCACCTCATGTGCGTCAATCTCGGACCGATACCGGATGGCCTCGTAGGCTAGGCCCTCCTCGATTCCAGACGATCGCACCATGGTCCCGATCCAGGTCTTGATGCGCACAAAGTCAAAGCCAACGGCGTGGGCGGTCGCGATGGGCTCCTTGGCTCCGTGTCCGATAAACTGGAAGCCCAGCGTCCAGGTCGGGAACGCGGTGCGCACGGCGTGTCCGATGGCACCCATGCAGGCAATCGTGTGAGGCAAGATCCTGGTCCCCTGGGGCGAGTCGAACACGTCTTGGATGTACAGCGCATCAAAACCATTGTCGTAGGCGGTCTTGGCGTTGCGCAGGGCGTATTCGATGATCTCGTCAACCGTCTGTGATTTCGGATGGCACGATCCTGGGAACGGCGGCAGGTGCAGCGCAGCAATCAGCCGCGTCTTCTCAATGTCAAAACTGTGCGATACGGTCATGTTCTTCCTCCCATTTCTATCTTGAAAGTATGTGGATGGCGCATCCTGGCCGCGGTTTGACTCCCCGGCCGGACACTGGTTCCACTGGACCTCATAGCATACTGACCCTTGTGCTGAAGGTCAGGCATGGCGCTTAGCTCTTGCTGGCAACCTCCAGAGCCTGTTCCAGGGTTGTCAAGGCTTGCATCACGTGCTCTTCCGTGATGGTCATTGGCGGCTGGATCCTCAGCACGTTCATCCACCAACCCCCGGAACCGATGATCAGTCCCCGGTCGGCGCACAGCTTGCGGATCTGCGCGGCCTGCTTCTTGCCTGGAGCGCGGCTCGTTCGGTCTTCGACGATCTCCACGCCGATCATAAGCCCCTTGCCACGAACCTCGCCGATGATTTCGTACTTGCTCTCCAGCTCATGAAGACCGTTCAACAGCAACTGGCCCATGCGCTGCACATTCTCCCAAAGCCGATTGTCCAGAACATAGTCTACCGTGGCATTGGCCGCCGCACACATCACCGGATGCGCCCCCCAGGTCGAGTAATGGTCCCCGGGCTCGAAGGCATCGGCGACGTCGGACCGTGCCAGTACGGCTGAGATGGGCCAGCCATTGCCGAGGGCCTTGGCCGTGGTGACGATGGCCGGCTGCACCCCGAAGGTCTGAGCCGCCCACATCTTGCCGGTCATGCCCAGCCTGGTCTGCACTTCGTCCAGAACCAACAGGATCCCGTACTTGTCAAGTATACTCTGCACGCGGCGGAAGTAGTCATCTGGTGGTGTCACAATGCCGCCCACTCCCTGGATTGGCTCGGCGATGAAGGCAGCCACGTCCCGCGAAGTCGAGTGGGTGATGATGCTCTCGAGGTACTTGGCGCAGGCAATGTCGCACGCAGGATAAGTCAGGCCGAATGGGCAGCGGTAGCAATAGGCAGGTGGTGCATAGTACATGCCCGGGACACTCGGACCCAGTGCTGGTGCCGCATGGGCGTAGTAAGCTGTCGGCGTGCCGGGGACCCCGGCGTGGTAGCCCCAGGAGTGATAGGACCCCTGCAGGGCAATAATCTCGTGGCGCTTGGTAAAGCGCTTTGCCATCTTCAGGGCTACGTCGTTGGCTTCCGTGCCGCTGGTGTGGAAAGACGCCTTGCATGGACTGATAGGAGCAATCTGGCACAGTGCCTTGGCGAGCTTTAGCGGCGGCATGGTGTAGTAGGACTGTGAGGCACAGTGTACAAGCTTCTCCATCTGGTCTCTTACCGCTTGCTGGACTCGGGGGTTGCCGTGGCCCAGGACAGTGACGGTCACTCCTGCCCAAAAGTCCAGGTATTGCTTACCTTCGGAGTCCTTGACGAAGACACCGTCTCCCTCGACCAGCAGGATGTCGGGGAACGGCTTCCCATAGCTAGTCACAACATACTGACCGTATTCGTCCAGTAACTCGGCGGTTGTTTGGGACATGGCTGCGGTCACCTCCGCGACTTCAGCGTAGAGGCGAGTCAACGAGCTTGGTTGCTTCGCCTCGCTCTTCAGACTGCTACCTCATGTTAAGGGACATGACAGCTTTCTGCACATGTAGGCGGTTTTCTGCCTCATCGAATACCGCCGACTGAGGCCCGTCGATCACCTCATCGGTCACCTCAAAGTCGCGGTCGCACGGCAGACAGTGCATGTAGATGGCCTCAGGATCAGCTAGACGCATATGCTCCTGGTCACAAATCCAATCCTTGTGCGAGTCGAATATCTTGCGTGCCGCAGGCTCGTCGCGGGTGCCCACTGGAGGAGCGAAAAAGACCGCAGGCGGCCAGGCCTTGGGGTACACCACATGTGCGCCCTTCAGTGCATGCTCAAAGTCGTGCTCAATGCGGAACGAGCCGCCGTAGCGCTCTGCATTCGCCTTGGATGCCGCGATCACCTCATCGTCCAGCTCCATTCCCGGCGGATAGGCAAGTGTCACATCCATGCCCATCATCGTGGCATACAGCGCAGCGCTCTGCGGAACAGAACGAGGCTTGGCGAGGCTCGGTGAGTAGGCCCAGCTCATGAGGAACTTGATGCCTTTGAACGTCCCGAACTTTTCCTTAACCGTCAGGATGTCCGCAAGGCCTTGACAGGGGTGATACTTGTCGCATTCCATGTTGATCACCGGAATGTCCGACCACCGCGCGAACTCGCGCATCATCGCATGTCCACCACCGTAGACCCAATCGACTGGGTTGCCAAAACAACGGATCGAAATGGCATCACCCATGCGTGACAAGACACGGGCAACGTCAGATACCCGCTCCGTCGCAAATGCCTTCTCTTTGCCTTTCAGTGCTGGGCTGTAAATCTTGTCCGGATCCAGGTAGTGCGCGTGACCGCCCAACTGCGTCATTCCTGCCTCGAAGGAGTTGCGGGTGCGCAGGCTCAAGTTGTAAAAGATCATGAATAGCGTCCTGCTGCGCAGGATATGATCATGAACCTCACCAATGGCGCGACGACGCTTGAGCTCAAGAGCGGTATCGAGAATGGTCTCGATTTCCTCGCGAGAGTAGTCGATTTCGGAAAGGAAGTCACGTCCGCGAAAGGAATCTGTCTTCATTGCGCCCCCTTGGTCGATTCTCAAGTCTGTGCGATGCACCTTCTGCGTACTGGTGTGTGTAGTCGGTCCCCTCCTCTTCCATATATGTCTATCCTGTGCCGGATGAATCGCTGAATGTAGTACTGCGACAGAAACCGCGAAGGCTGTGCGAACGGCGTCAAAGCCCACTACTCCGGATGTGGCAGCAGGGGCCCAGACGCGGTCAGCCAATAATAGCCTGAATCAGGCGAGGATCAAAAAGGACGCCGACCGGTCTGAGCAGGGATAGCCATGAGTCAATGACCTCACAGTTAGCCGCCCGGGATCTGCAGTAAGCTCACCTATCGGCCGCACAGCACCGAAACACAACCTGCCCTGCATGTCTGGCCTAGCACGTCATCAAACTTGACGAACACAAGACATCCATGATATGCTGGCAAAGCGTATCGAACGCGACCACACCGGTGCTCCACGAGCCGAGCACACGCTGGGCAGGCCGCTGGCACGTGAGTGCTGGCGATGTTGGTTCCTCATGTGCGGTTTGTGATCAAGCGGTCCAAGTCCACGAAGGAGAAAGGAGCGCTCGTCGATGACTACACAGGCGAAGCAATGGCACTTGCAGTGTGCGGCAGATGAGATTGGACGCTACGTCTTCTTGCCAGGGGACCCGGCGCGGAGCAAGGTAATCGCCGACCATTTCGATGAATCCTGGAAGGTAGCTGAGAACCGTGAAATGGTTACCTATACAGGCACGGTCAAAGGCACCAAGGTGTCGGTGACATCTACCGGCATGGGTGCTGCCTCGACCGCCATTGCAGTCGAGGAGTTGATCCGCCTTGGCGCTGACACGTTCATCCGCATCGGTAGCGGTGGCGGCATGCAGAAGGATATTCTGCCCGGCGACCTGGTGATTGCCACGGGTGCAGTGCGTGATGAGGGCGTCAGCCAGTTCCTGGTGCCTATCGAGTACCCTGCGGTAGCGTCGCACGATGTGGTCAGCGCACTGATCGCAGCCTGCAAGAAGAACAAATCACGACACCACGTCGGCATCTTCCAGTCCAAGGCGCTGTTCTACGGACAGCAGCGGGATCGCGATAAAGTGCCCACGTACGAGTGGGTAGAGAGCCGCTGGCAGGCCTGGCTGCGGGCCAACGTGATCGCCTCGGAGATGGAAGCGGCGATGATCTTCACCCTGGCCAGCGTGAGGGGAAAACGTTCGGGTTGCATCGCTACGGTTGGCTCGAATACCGAGAACCCTGCCGCTGGTCGCAAGGTGCTGGCCGAAAAAGGCGGCTTCGACGAAGTGATCGAGGCCGCTGTCGAGGCGGTGCGCATTTTAGCTGAGTGGGACAAGGCCGTTTCGGAATAATCGCCTTGTGCAACTGCTCGGAATTCTGGGGGTATGATGCTCGAGTATTTTACGATTGGCGGAATAACGCTTGATGACACCGTGCTGCCTGATGGAAAGGTCCAATTCGGTGCGCCTGGTGGCAATGCTGTATACTCTGCGATTGGTGCCAGGGTGTGGAGTGGGCAGGCAGTAGGGATCGTCGGGCGAGTCGACGGCCAGTACCCCCAGCAGAATCTGGATAGCCTAGCTCAGGGCGGGCTCGACACACGCGGGATCCGCAGGATTGACAGCCCGGGCCTGCACGTGTGGATTCTCTACGAGCGCAGCGGCCATCGGCGGATCATCCCCCAAATGGACTCTGGCGATAGTCCAGAGGTCGATCCAACGCCTGATGATATCCCTCCGGACTATCTGCAGGCCAAGTACGCGCACGTATCCTGTATGGCGCCGTCCTCTGAAGCAACCATAGCTCGTTTTCTAATGCAACAAAGCGTACCTTTCTGTCTCGATATCAGTCAGGAGAGCATTCCGAACCACCCCGAGGGGCTTTCGGATTCGTACATGCTGGAGCATTGTGATGTCTTTTTGCCCAGCATCGGCGAGTTGGATCTGATATGGGGGCGGCAGCCTCTGCGCCCGCTGCTGGACAGGATAGCCGAGTTTGGCCCCAAGGTAATCGCGGTCAAGGTTGGCGAGTTGGGTAGTTTCGTTTTCGAGCGCCGTACAGGTCGTCTGTACCATGTTCCGGCTGCGCGCTGTCAGGTGCTAGATACGACGGGTGCTGGCGATGGATACTGCGGTGGTTTCATGGTCGGCTATGCTGAGACGGGTGACGTTGTCGAGGCAGCTTGCCGCGGCAACGTATCTGCGTCATTTGTGATTCAGGACTTTGGGGCACTGCATGCGCTCATGGCGACTCGGGCAGAAGCCGAGCATCGTTGTGCTTCTCTACGCAGTGGCGTAGAACTGGTTCTTGCCCAAGACCCGCTCCATCGGTAGGCCGCCGCCCATAAGGTCGTCGGGC
>DIVN01000185.1 GCA_002435875.1 Anaerolineales bacterium UBA6131 | reverse complement strand
CGTAGAAGGAGTCCTTGGGCACCCGATTGGGCCAATAGTGTGCCTCAAAAAAAGTGCGCTGTGGGTCTCGCCGCTTGAACATAGGTCCCCCCAAAGTCGTGCGTATGAGAACAACAGCGGCTAGCATACCACAGTATTATATAGTGTCAAACGGCAGTACACCCAAGTGGCTTTTTCAGCGGGTTCCTAGACCGTCACCCCACCGAAGTTCAAGTCAGCATCACCGACAGCGGCCCCGGGATCGCCCCACGAGACATCGTCCGTCTCTTTGAGCCCTTTCAACAGCTGGGCGGCAGCATCAAACCACGGTGCGGAGGCAGCGGGCTCGGGTGGAGGATCGGCCCTTCCAGCTAAGCGAGTGCCGGAACCGGCACGTCGGGCAGTGGTTCCGGCTGATCGAACTGGGGACGTTCAGGCACCCCTTCGGTTGGGACTTGGCGACGCAGGCTCTCTCTGGCTGGACGCGCAGCAGCCAATTTGCGATGACGCTCAGCCAGGATTTGCTGGTCGCGGCCCTCTAGTCGGGCCTTCGGCGTGAGATAGCCGATCCCGCTGTGCAACCGCACCGTGTTATACTCGTTCACAAAGTCCGCCACAATGCGGCGTGCATCCTGCAAGCTGAGTGGAGTCAAGGGGCGGATGCACTCCCGTTTGATGGTTTTGTGCCAGCTTTCGACTTTGCCGTTGCTTTGTGGGTAGTAGGGCGACGTCCGCACATGGGTCATCCCGCATAGGCGGATGAACTCCTTGAACTCGCGGGCCACGAACTGCGGCCCGTTGTCCGAGATGATACGCGGCGCGGCTCCTGGCACGGTTTCGCGCCCGCGTTGCAGGATCGTCTCGACGTCGGCTTCGGTCATCGTGGCGCGAATCTCCCAGTGCACGATATAGCGGCTATACCCATCGAGAATAGTACACAGGTAGTAGAACGTACCACAGATATTCAGGTACGAGATGTCCATGTGCCAATGCTCGTGCGGCCGGGCGGGCTGGTCGAAACCGCGGCCCTTGAGCGAGAGCCCGTGATCCAGCAGGCCGACACGGCCAGCGTCTTTGAGGACACGATAGACGCTGCTGGGGCTGACCGCAGCCACATCGGCGTCCAGCATCATATAGCACAGCCGACGATAACCCTCGTCTGGGTGTTGGCCCTGAAAGTCCACGATGGCCTGTCTCTCAGTCGGTAACAGCCAGAACCAGCGTGGCACCGGCGCATTGTGGGCGTTGAGCCGCCCGTAGCGCTCGCACCAGTCGTAATACTTGCTGGCAGACATGCCCAGCCGGCCAACCAGTTGCGCGATGGGCAGTTCCGCCCGAGCTGACCAGTAGCGTACCCAATCGACCAGCCCGTCGCGGGTGCTGGCCAGCACCCAGTTCTGTTCTAGAGGCCCCCATTCGTTTTTTTTAGCCGAACGAGTTCCTCCAGCAACTCGGAGACAACCTCGTTCTTGCGGACGAGCTTCTGTTCAAGGGCGGTGACTTGGCGTGCAGAGGGGGTCTCCTCGCTTCGGGGGCGCGATTCGAATAGGGCCGCACCTCCCTCAAAGAGCTGGCGAGACGAGTACTCTCGTCCTGCCACCGGTAGAACACCGCGGGGTTGATGCCGATAGAGAGTACTCTCTCTCCTCGTCGCACACGTTGGAGACGGGTACGTGCTCCAACAGGTGGCGGCGCAGGGCGGCCATCTTCTGCTCGGCGGAGAAGTGTCTGCGGGTCTCGGACATGGATCCCTCCTACTGGCGATATGCTAACGCCAGAGGGTCGATCCTCCAATTCCGTCTGAATCATATCACTATTACGCGACGTCAGATGCTCAAACTTCTCGGTGCTGCGAGAGCAGGCGCCCTGCTCGCCTCCTGCAAGCAACCAGCCGCTGAACCTACCAAGGCGCCGACCGCTACTGTGGCCCAGGCCAGGGCCGCAACAGCGACGCCCGCCCCCAAGGCCCCAGTGACAATCACGTATGTCGAATGCTGGTTCGGCATTCCGCAGTTCGGCGAAGTCATTGATCCAGTCAACCAGACCCTCTCCGAGAAAATGCAGGACGAAGGCCTTGACATCACAGTCCGCTCGATGGTGCTGGACGACCACGCGAAAGTACCCGACCCTGTATGCCACCGGTGTCGATTTCACGATGGCGTTCGACGCGCCGTGGTACAAGATGACCAGCTTGCGTGACTCAGGGTCGCTGCTGCCCTTGGAGGACCTGATCGACAAGTACGGCCCGGTGACCAAACAGCACGTCGGCGAAAAGGTCTACTATTTCAACTTTGGCCCCGACGACCACCTGTATGGCATTCCCGCCGGCGGCGCCTATGGCAGCACCATCGGCGTGGTCCTGCGCGAAGACCTGCGCCTCAAGTACGGTGCACCTGAGCCCGACGGCAACGTCGGCATCGCCAGCCTGGAGCCTTTCCTGCAGGCCATCCACGACAATGAGCCGGACATGATCCCGCTGGCCCTCACATCAGGCGCCACGGACTACAGTGTTGGCGGCCTGCTGCTCCAGACCTGCCACAAGTGGCTGGCGAGCGGATCCGGCGCTTGCCCCGGCATCCTCATTCCCGATGTGCTCGCCGACACCAAGTACGATGACGACGAGACCGTTCAGGAGTGGCGTGACGGCGCGTCCCTGTGCCATGACTGGTGGACAAAAGGTCTGATCAACAAAGAGGACCTGACGGGCAACACGGTCACGGTACGACAAGTTTGTGACCCACGTCTACCCTTTGGCACGCACAGAGGAGGCGCTCCTGCACTCCATGACCCCCGACACCATGAAAGTAGTCATCGCCCCGTGGGACGCCTGACGTGAGACCATCAGATCGTGCAGCCAGCTCTGACACTTGCCCCACGCTCACCTTTGGCGTATAACATTCCCGTAGATCAACGTACCCACGCCGCCAGGACGGCCGCGCGGACGCGTCAACGCAATGGCGCAGGAGGGATCAGATGACAGCAGACAGACTCCAATTCATGGCCGAAGAGCTACAGGCGCAACGAGAGGCGGGACTCTACATCAACATTCGGCAGATCGAATCGCCCGCCGGCGCCTGGATGATCGTGGACGGCAAGCGCGTGCTGAACCTGTGCACCAACAACTATCTCGGCTTGGCCAACGACCCTCGCCTCAAGGAGGCGGCCATGACCGCGGTGGATCGTTGGGGCGTCGGGCCCGCCGCGGTACGCACCATCGCAGGCACGCTCAGCCTGCACCGCGAGTTGGAGGAGCGCCTGGCCGCCTTCAAGGGCGCCGAGGCCGCCCTGTACTTGCAGTCCGGCTTTTGCGCCAATCAGGCGGCCATTCCCAACCTGGTCGGCAAGCAGGATGTCATCTTTTCCGACCGCTTGAACCACGCGTCGATCATCGACGGATGTCGTCTCTCCGGCGCAAAGGTCATCGTGTACGAGCACAACAATCCAGACGATGCCGAGCGCGTCATCACCGAGAACCTGCCTCAGTATCGCCGCGGGTTGCTCGTCACCGATGGGGTCTTTTCCATGGATGGCGACATTGCGCCGCTCGACAAGCTGTACGAGGTCGCCGCCCGCCATGGAGTCCTGACCATGGTCGATGACGCCCATGGCGAGGGCGTATTGGGCCGCGGCGGACGTGGCATCGTGGACCACTATGGCCTGCATGGCCACGTCGACGTCGAGATGGGCACCCTGTCCAAGGCGTTCGGCGTGGTCGGTGGGTTCCTGGCTGGCAAGTCGCTCGTGGTAGAGTATCTGCGTCAGCGCGCACGGCCGATGCTCTTTTCGAGTGCCGTTACCGCAGCCGACACCGCCGCTTGTCTGGCAGCCGTGGATGTTCTCGAGAGCTCGGGCGAACTGGTGGATCGCCTGTGGCAGAACACGCGCTACTTTAAGACGCAGGTCGCCGGCATGGGCTTGGACATCGGGCACTCCGAGACCCCGATCACGCCCATCATGCTGGGTGACACGGTGCTCGCCAAGACATTTTCCAGTCGGCTGTTCGAGGAGGGCGTCTTTGCAATGGCCCTCGGCTTTCCTACCGTCCCACGAGGGATGGCGCGCATCCGGGTGATGATGTCAGCCGCTCTATCAGTACAAGACATCGACTATGGACTCGACCACATCCGCAAGGTGGGTCACGAGTTGGGCGTCATCTAGTCACCCCCGCGTCATCGGTCGCTTGGCAATTCTCCGGGCGACCGGTCTGGGGCTTGTGAGCCTGCACTGACGCATGGCCGGAATCGCCGGAAGGTTTGGACAGTGAGCCGTCCGCGACCAAAGAGGGAGCCCTATGCCGAATCGGAGCATTAATAGAGTCCTGGTGACGGGTGCGTTTGGGCAGATTGGATCCGAGTTGACGCCAGCACTGCGAGAGCGTTACGGAAAAGACAATGTGATCGCCAGCGGGCTGCTGACGCAGCCAATCGAGGAGCTCAGCGCCAACGGCCCCTTCGAGTTCGTGGACGTTACCCAACCCGAGACCATCACCAATGCAGTCGCCAAACACAAGATAGACGCGATCGTGCATCTGGCGGCGGTGCTATCGGCCGTAGGCGAGGAACAGCCGCAGGTCGCGTGGCACGTCAACATGGACGGTCTGTACAACGTGCTTGAGGTCGCGCGCGAGCAGCGGCTGCGGCAGGTCTTCTGTCCGAGCTCCATCGCCGTGTTCGGCGCGCAGACGCCCCGTGACCACACCCCGCAGGACACCATCCTGCGACCCACGACCATGTACGGCGTAACCAAGGTCGCGGGCGAACTGCTGGCCGACTATTACGTCAGACGCTTTGGCCTTGACGTTCGCGGTGTCCGCTATCCGGGCATTGTCTCGAACAAGACCGTGCCGGGCGGCGGCACCACCGACTATGCCGTGGACGTCTTTTACAAGGCGATCGAGACCGGACACTATACATGCTTCCTGCGCGCCGACACCGTCCTGCCGATGATGTACATGCCCGACTGTGTCAAAGCCACACTGGACCTCATGGACGCCGACGTTGCACGGCTCAGGCACCACGCCGACTACAACCTCGCCTCGTTGAGTTTTGCGCCACGTGACTTGGTTGCCGAGATCCGCAAACATATGCCCGATTTCGCCTGCACCTACGAGCCCGACTGGCGACAGGCAATCGCCCAGTCCTGGCCCCGCTCCATTGATGACACCCCAGCGCGTGAGGACTGGGACTGGCAGCCGAGCGTCGATCTGGCCGCAATGACACGCGACATGCTCGCAGAGCTGAGCAGACGCCATGCTGAGGGGTGCCTGTACCTCAAGAGGCTGGGCTAGAACGTCACGTTGCCGCTCAGGGGGTATGGGCGCAGATAACAAGCGCGGGGGCGCCGTCTCGTACCAGCGCCCCCGCGCTATGGGCCCAAAAATGCAGAGCCCCAAGTGACTTTCAAACCCTCTACCTCGTTATATAGACCCGCTTCGTTGTTGTGGAGTGTCTTCTCCCGTCTCGGTTTGCGCGCCGATCTCCGAACCCTTGCGGGCTTGAGCCGACTTGTCAGCTTCCCCGGCCCCCGCACCAGGCGGTTGCCTTTCCACTGACTCGAGGCCTTGGCCGGTTTCCCCGCCTCTTCCTCTTGCCTGCCGATCCTACCGCGAGCCCAAGAGGTGGTGTTCTCCGATCTCTCAGGACTCTGCACAAATAAGATACCACACCCCTCTCTCGTTGTCAAGTACGACGGGTGGTATAGTTTCGGCTTCGCCACCACTATGGCTGGGGGAGTGCTGGTCGCCCCCCTTGTCGCAGTCGGATGCCCGACACGAATTGCGCCAGAATGAAATGTTACCGTAGGGATGATGCTGCCTCACAATCGTGGTTACTATACCTGGTTAGCGAGCGTAGCCGCTGGACCGGCGTCTCGCTCTGACTGTACACGCTGTGCTAGTACGGACGCTCGGTCGGGCAC
>DIVN01000114.1 GCA_002435875.1 Anaerolineales bacterium UBA6131 | reverse complement strand
GCAAGCACGGCATTGAGAAGGCCAGTGAGGCCGTCGTCGAAGCCATCAAGAAGATGGCTGTCGAGGTCAAAGGTCGCGAAGACGTTGCCCATGTCGCTTCCATTTCGGCGGCTGACAAGGAGATCGGTAATCTTATTGCGGAAGTGATGGACAAAGTCGGCAAGGATGGCGTCATCACGGTTGAAGAGTCCAAGGGCTTGGCCTTTGAGACTGAGTTTGTCGAAGGCATGCAGCTAGACCGTGGTTACAGCTCGCCCTACTTTGTCACCAATCCAGAGCGCATGGAAGCCGAGCTCGAGGAGCCCTACATCCTAATTACTGACAAGAAGATCTCAGCGGTTGCTGATATCGTCCCCATCCTTGAGAAGTTGGTGCAGATCGGCAAGCGTGAGCTGCTCGTAATCGCCGAGGACGTAGAAGGCGAAGCCCTCGCTACCTTGGTACTGAACAAGCTACGTGGAATGCTGAACTGTGTCGCTGTTAAGGCGCCTGGTTTTGGCGATCGTCGCAAGGACATGCTACGGGATATTGCCATCTTGACAGGTGGTG
This sequence comes from Anaerolineales bacterium UBA6131, assembly GCA_002435875.1. Lineage (GTDB taxonomy): Bacteria > Chloroflexota > Anaerolineae > UBA2200 > UBA2200 > UBA6131. Next base: position 11,189 of record DIVN01000114.1, on the reverse strand, counting down.
AAGTGATCACGGAGGAGATGGGCCGCAAGTTGGAGACCACGTCCATCAACGACCTTGGCCGTGCGCGCAAGGTAGTTTCTAACAAGGATGAGACGACCATCGTTGAGGGCAAGGGCTCCGAGAAAGAGATCAAGGGTCGCATCGAGCAGATCAAGGCCCAAATGGAGATCACCACCTCCGACTATGATCGTGAGAAGTTCCAGGAGCGCCTGGCCAAGTTGGCTGGCGGTGTAGCAGTTATCCGTGTCGGTGCGGGCACGGAAGTGGAGCTCAAGGAGAAGAAGCACCGCGTGGAGGATGCACTGTCGGCAACACGCGCAGCCGTCGAAGAGGGCACAGTCCCTGGTGGTGGAGTCGCGTTGATCAACGCCATATCTGCCCTGGACGCCATCAAGATGGAGTACGCCGATGAGCAGACTGGCGTGAACATCGTGCGCACTGCCCTGGAAGCTCCACTGCGCATGATCAGTGAAAATGCTGGACAAGACGGGGCAGTGATCATTCAGGATATACGTCGCCAGCAGAAGGAACACAAGAACGACAGGATCGGCTACGACGTGCTCACTGGTGACTTTGTGGACATGTACGAGCGTGGTATCATTGACCCGGTGAAGGTTACGCGCTCTGCAGTTCAGAACGCAGCCTCCATCGCCGCGATGATCTTAACCACCGAAGCGCTGATCACTGATTTGCCTGAGAAGAAGGAACCCGCACCACCCCCGATGCCAGAGTACTAAACTGAGTTCGCAGCAGAGCCCCTCCCAAATGGGAGGGGCTCTTTGCTTGGACGCGCATGCAGCAACGCACACAGGTCACGAGATTCTGACTCAGGCGCTACTGCAATCATCTGCTCCCTGCTGTGCGTGGGATGGGATAGCGCAGATGCTATGGTTCTGCTACATCTTCAACATCGAGAACCCGCCTAACGCTCCTCATGCCCGACTCAAGATTTGGATAGGCCAGCCACACAACGGCCAAGCCAAAGGTCGCTCCAGTGACACTTCGCGACCACCAGGTGCTCCGCCACAATCCGAAGAGCTGCCCCAAACCATCCACCGCAATGGGTAGACACAGGAGAACAAAAGCGCCCAGGGGCAGTGCTCGCAAGCGATCCCGAACCAGAGCGAATCCGAGCCCGCCTAGCAACATTGCCCCGTAGGTGGCCAGGTCACGCTGGCACAGGGCGGTGGTATAGCCTACGGAGGCATCACCTGCGAAACGCAGCGGCACATCAGGCCCCAGCAGACGTTGCAGCTCAGCCAAAGTGTAAGTTGCCTGAGGTCCAAAGAGGAAGAAGGACCTCTCGGGCAACTGGTGACATAGCGGTCGGAACAGCAGGTAGATCACCCGAGCTGCCGAGCTGAGNNTTGGCCGCCATAAGCACAGGCGCCGCAATGGGCAGGCCGGTCAATACAGCCAGCACGGCATTGGCAACAAACAGCCAATGCCACGCCAGCCACCTCACTGTGCCATTGACAATCGTGACAAGAGTAGCTGCCAACCGAGACAATTGACGCCTCCCCGATTGAGTCCTTGACCAATCCACCCGCGAGTGCGCGCCGGTGCTGGAAGGTGCATGGCTATTATTCGTGTGCTCACCAGCATCCGAGCGGGTCTCCTCGACAGCCGGAACCAGCAGATGCCCCTGCCTTTTGCGCGCACCTGCGAGGATGGCCGCCCTGGGTCGATTCTCTCGCCATCATACACTCCTGTCAAGTAGCAGTTGGACAGGCTGCGAAGTGAGTGTAAAATGATTTGTGCCCCGATCAATGGACTGGGTACAGGAGGTGAGAACCTTGACACACGGCAGGCTTGCTTCGATAGCCCTGATCGTACTGGGCCTCATCCTTGGTCTGGCAGGTATGCTCTATCTCGTCGCAGGCTGGACCGAAGGCAGCCTGCGCTACTCAGGTTTTCTCCTCGGTGCGCTCGTGCTTCTGGTGTTATGCCTCCCGTTAGTTGGAGCAGGAGCATTCCTTTGGTTTCACAGCGCGAGGGAGGCGCGTGCGCTCTCTGAGGCAGCCAAACAAAGCAAGCTGCTCAGCATAGTCCGCGCACGTGGAAGAGTACATGTCGATGATCTGGCCATAGAGATGGGCCTGACGCGTAGCCAGGTTAGAGATTATGTATACTCACTGGTGGGTAAAGAGTTGTTCAGCGGATACATCAACTGGGAAGAAGGCATACTCTATGGCCGCGACGCCACTGAGATGCGCACGACCAAGTGCCCCAACTGCGGAGGCATCCGTGAGGTTGTTGGCAAAGGCGTGATCAAGTGTCCCTATTGTGGATTTGATCTGTTTCTGTGATCTTGGTGCCAGTGTACTACTACAGGAGGTATAAGTCATGCCCGAAGACGCAAAGAAGCGCATTGAGGCCGCATACAACCAGCTAGAGAACCTCGTCAAGGAAGTGCCAGGCTACAAAGGGTATAAGGATAAAGAGATCTGCCGTGAAGCCGACAAGCTCATCCGGCTAAAGGTAGCTGCTGGTTTACAGGAACAGCGGCGTCGCCTCAACAGCATTGAGGTCCGGCTTGCGACAGAAGGCCGTCTGGGTGCACTGCTCGTGCTTGATCGCTCGCTGATGAGGTTGCAGTTGCTCATCGACCGTCTGAAGACCGCTAGCTACGGATACTCCGGATTGTTCGACGCGAAGAAGGTCACAGAGGCCGAGCTCGAGGCCCTGTACCAGTATGATGCGGCGATGCTGGAGAAGGCAGGCGAGCTAAGGCAGCTCATCGATGCCGTGTCCGCCACTCCAGGTGACGAGTCGTTGACAAAAGCGGGAAGCACCCTGCTGGAAGCCTTGGAGGAGATGAACGACTATTTCAGCAGGAGACAAGACGCAATTCTGCAGATCGGGACGCTGTGATTGGTTACGTTAGCACAAACACCGTCGTATTCTCACGTATTGACGATTTCGGAGGCAGCGTAATTCGCCACGCATAGGAGGATCTAGATGGCAAGAGTCTTTGACATTATCGAGTACCTGGATGCATCTGCAAAGGAGATTGTTCACCGTGTCCCAGAAGCTGGGTCGGGCGATTTCCGGCTCGGATCCCAGCTCATTGTGCGCGAGAGCCAGTCGGCGGTGTTCTTCCGCGATGGCAAAGCGCTGGACACCTTTGGACCAGGCAGACACACCATCAGCACGGCCAACATTCCGCTCCTGATACGGCTGATCAGCATCCCATTCAGTGGCCAAACCCCCTTCAAAGCCGAAGTGTACTTTGTCAACATGAAGGAGTTCCTCGATCAGAAATGGGGCACGCCAGAGCCAATTGCCCTTCGCGATCAAGATCTGGGCATAGTTCGCCTGCGAGCTTTCGGCACGTATTCGATGCAGGTGGCTGATCCGCAGTTGTTCGTCAACAAGATTGTTGGCTCGCAAGGGATGTACGACACCACACAGATCGCCAACTTCCTGCGCAGCATGATCGTAAGCAAGCTGATTGACCTGATCGGCGAGAGCAAGACTTCCCTGTTCGATATGCCCAAGATGTATGAGGAGATCGCGGCTGGGGTCAGGGCCAAGGCACAGGATGATTTTGCCAACGTGGGCATGCTGCTCAAGTCACTGTATGTCAACGCGATCAGCCCTACGGACGAAACCGCCAAGGCCATCGACGAGCGGGCCTCCATGGGCGCCATTGGTGATATGCAGGCCTACCTGCAGTTCAAGGCCGCACGTGCTATGGGGGATGCCGCGACCGCCGGAGGAGAGGCCGGATCGATGGTTGGCGCTGGCGTCGGTCTTGGCGCGGGAGTCGGTGTTGGGGCCGCCATGGCGGGGGCCATAAGCGAGGCCATGAAAGGACCAAGAGAGCGCCCAGCAGCCACCAGCGGAGCCGCAGTAGCTTGCCCCAAGTGCGGAACTGCAAACCCGGTGGGGGCCAAGTTCTGTAACAACTGCGGGAGCACCCTCGGCAGTACTGTCAAATGCTCTAACTGCGGGCAGGACAACCCGCTTGGATCCAAGTTCTGCAACAACTGTGGGAACAAGCTGTAGTTACACGTCGCCCGTCGGGCATGTGTGCAAGTAAGTGAAAGGGCAAGGCGAAGCATATCCTTGCCCTTTCACTTACACGCGCAGAGATCCAAGCTACAACATCGAGGCTTGGTTTCGGCGCCGATTGGCAGTAGAATAGTCGTGTGGGCACAGGATTCGAACACTCGAGCTGGAGGGAATAGCGGCGTGGAAGTTCTTCTACTCAAGGATATCAGACGGCTGGGCAAGGCTGGAGAGATCAAGAAAGTAGCTGATGGCTACGCGCGCAACTATCTGTTGCCGCGGGGTCTGGCGGTCATAGCAACACAAGGCGCCATTCGGCGGACCGAGGTTCAGCGCGCAATTGAGCAACAGCGTGATGAGCGTATACACACAGATAGCACTGCGCTTGCAGAGCGGCTCGCGGGCCTCACCTTGGTCTTTGAAGCGAAGGCTAGTGAGAAAGGCAAGCTTTACGGCTCCATCACGACGGCCGACATCGCTGCAGAGATCGAAAGGCGGACTGAAGAGCCGATTGACAAGCGGAAGATTGAATTGGACGAGCCAATCCACTTGCTCGGCCAACACAAGGTGCTGGTTCGGCTGCCGTCGGGGATCGTGTCCGAAGTGGCGGTACTCGTCAAGGCAGCTGCCGAAGCGGCAAGCTAGCCCGCACGGCACTCTCCCTCACTGTGCGCGGTCGGCGGCCAGCTCCAGGACGTGTACATGGACGATTGCGAACCCTCAACTCACGCGTGGATGATCCATTATCTCGTGACCCACACTCAGTGCAGCGGCTGCGGTCAGCGTTATGATGCCTCAGACGTACACATCGAACATCACCGGGGCGAAATCTGGCTAGCAGCTGTTACCTGCAGACGCTGCGGTCTCGAAGGGCTGATCGTGGCAGCTCTCAGTCAGGCATCTGCGGAGCAGAGCGGCGTAACCCGAGCTAGAAGCGAATCATCAGCAAGCATCGGAGCGATGGGGCCGATCAGCGCTGAGGAGATTCTCCAGTTGCACCTGTTTCTGCAGAGTTTTCGAGGAGATATGCTCGCTCTGCTGAAGGAAAACCAGGCATAACTAAGACAACGCAACTGACGGCGGGTAGCACTTCGCTAGTGCTACCCGCCGTTGCGTTGCTACCCCCTAGTAGGGGGGACTCGAGTCAGGAGACGCCGTCGTCACATTGACCGGACGAAGAGTAAGATCGCAGAAGGGATCAAGGCCAGGGGTGGGATGGCTGGAGCGGCGATCTCGAGGAAATGATACCATACGGGAGTGGATGGGAGTCGAACCCACCAGGGCCGCTTCTACAGCACCCCTCAGACGGTTTTGAAGACCGCGGAGCCCACCAGGACTCAACCACCCCCATGCGCACCTAAAGGATACTGACTTTGCCTGAGCTGGTCAAGCGTACCAATGATCACTTTCCAGACCCTGCTGTGGGCAGTGCCGGCCTGCCGCTCAGGTCACTCTTGTTCCCACCGTGCAACTTGGCCTGTCCCCATGCTCAAAGCGAGCAGCTCCGTCGGCCAGGCATATCTTACTTCATCGCTAGGCTTCAGGGAGCGGCTCTCGAAAGTCGTAGATTCCGTCCACGATGCCCCATCGAGCCTGGCATTGCCTGCAGATCAGTCTGTCCGAACGTTCGATCAGCTCCTCCGCGCCGCATCGAGGGCATCGGAAGAGGCGATCCGACACTTTTACAGTCCCGGCACGCAAGCTTACCGCCTGAACAAACATGCTGGGCGTGAGCTTGAGAGGCGCAGCGGGCTGCTGCAACCAGCCGTCAATCGCAGCCAGGACGCTCGGGGACACGCAGCGCTTCAGGCATCCAATCCGAAAATGCGAGACGCTCAGTTGCCGCTTTGGGTAGAGCTTGGCATTGTGCAGATGCTGCTCAATGTAGGAGGGATGGTAGTCGAAATTCAACTCTGCGAACTCCCATGGCTGGTAGGAGAAGGGATTGTGGGCTTGGCGGCCTAGTAAGTAACGCAGGATCGCCTTGATATTGCGCTTGTTCGCATACTCGAGGATCAAGCCTCCCTGGGGACGCAACATGTCCGAAATCGCCTCAAAGGCCGCGCCTACATCGGACAGATGATGAATCACACGCACCATCACTGCCGCATCGAATGCGGATGTCACGAATGGCGCCTCGTAGAGATTGGCCGCAACACAGAGCACGCGTTCGCTGCCGTGCAGGCGCTGCGCATCACGCAGTTGCGTCATTGAGTAGTCCATCAACACGACTTGGTGGTATCCCTCGTAAAGATCAAGCAGTCGGCCAAACCCGCCGCCAATATCCACGATGCGTTCCCCAGTCGAGGGAAGCAACCGGGTGATAGCGTGCCGTTCGGCAAGGTCTTCGTACTCCCGGCGCTTGCCCTCCCAGAAAGCAGTCCTGTAGTCGCTACCTTCATAATCGCAGAAACGCGGTGATTCTCTATCACCATGCACATCACTCAAGATTGTTCTCCCACAGGTGACTGTTTCACGTGAAACATGATATTCATGAGGCGAATGCGCGGGCGCACCAATACCTGGACAGCACTCGATGCGCGGATGCAAAGCTTGACAGCCTGGACCGAATCGGCTAGAATATCCACGCTTTGGCGCAAGCGCCATTGTACCCTGCGCTGGATACCGCTGTCAAAGACGCATCAAGCGGTACCTATATCCCGTTCGCTAACCAACGCCTTGCCGAACGCAACAGAAATTTGGAGGTTCCATTGCCTAGCACCAGATCCGCCATCAAGCGCGTGCGCAGCTCAGAAAAGCGACGTGTGCTTAACCGCCAGGTTCGTTCAGAGGCCCGCAGCCGCATCAGACAAGCAAGAACGCTGATCCAATCCGGCAGGCTCGACGACGCACAGAAGAGCGTGGCTGAGGCCATTCACGTTCTCGACAAAGCCGCGGAGAAGGGTATACTGCACCCGAACAATGCGGCGCGTCGAAAATCCCGCCTCATGCAATCTCTGAATCAGGCTCTACAGCCTACCAAACAGTAAGCACCGCTGTTCTTGTCGCTAACGCAACAAGGCATCGCCCTCGGTAGGCAGATGCCTTGTTGCGTCTGTGTTCCATACGACTTCGAAGATCCAAACTCCGTCGGCACTGTACACCGGATCATATTGCTCGGCAGAGCCAAACATATCTGGCTCCAACGGTCCCCCGCGTGACCCTATGTACACATGTGTCGCACCAGCGCGGCGCGCCACATCCCACAGCTCCGTCGGGGTCACTTGTCCGGCTTTGCTCACCGCAGCGCCCACCTCACTGACAACCGAGGTGACATCCCTACTACCGTATACGTAGGGCAATTCGGGCACGAGAATGCGGCGCCCGGTCAGACAATGTATCCAATAGCCAGCGTCGGTCCCAGCATAAACCCCAAGCTGCCATTCCCGCGCATTGATCAGAAACGTTGCATCCTCGGAAGTGTTTGCGGCGATCCAATCCATAGCCGCTAGATCGCCCTTGTCAACCAGTACCGTCGTTGGATTTACAACCGAGGACAAACTGCAAAAACCGTACAAAACCCCCACTGTCAAGGCCAACACGCCTGCTGGCGCCAAGCAGCGTCGCCCAAACGCTGCCACGCGTCCGCGGTCACGCGCCAGCGCCCCCCTCACGCCATCAAACAACGCCGTCCCAGCGCCCCCCACGAGTACCGCAAGCGGCAGGTACAGAGAGATCACCGCCGTAGCATTGTTGAGGAGATTGGTCGCCGGCAGACCCAACACGCCTGGATTGACCACCAACCCGACAAGGGCACACCAGCACACTACCCAAAGAACCTCCCTGCGCCTCCGCAACACACCTAGCAATACGCCCATCCCAGCCAACGCCAACATCTCACGGTTGTGGCGAACCCAGAGCAATTCGAGAGGGAAAGCATTGTAGCTTGCGTCCCCCAGTAGACTCGAGTTGCTCGCTCTAAGCGCCTCTCGCGTTGTCTGAAAGACCTGCGCCAACCAGGGCGCTATCACAACAAGTGTTATAAACAGCAGCACTACAGCGCGCAATAGCAGCTCTCCAAGCTCTCGGTAGTGGCCGCCCAAGTAGCACCTCATGACTTCGACAAACAGGTAAGCCACCACAAAGCATGCGGCAAAAACGGTAACCCTGGCATGCACCAGGAAAAGCCCCCCGCACATCAGCGCCGACAGTGCCAACAGCCCCGCCCGTCTCCGAGGCCGTGCCAACCACTCCATGGCAGCCACCACGGCGCCCGGCAAAGCAACCAGCCCAGCGAGCTGAGTGTACCTACCCCAGGACAGGTAGTAAGCGGGCATGAAAGAGACGAAACCCACCATGAACAGTGCGAAGATCCCTGCCAGCCTCCGCCGCGCCAACCTCGCGCTAAGCAGATAGACCGACAGTGCCGCCGCCACATTGAGGATTTGCCCCAGCACAAGCATACCCTGTGGCAGTGGAAGACGCCCAAGCCAGTGAAACAGTACAAGGGTGGCGTGAAATCCGAAATGGTAGGCAAACCCGGATACCGGCAGAAGAGGCTCGTAGGATTGAGGAACCCCTCCATTCAAAGCGACGAGCTGGGCCACCAGAACATGCTGAGGAGAGTCCACCCACGCGGGAAGTAAGAGGCCCCGAATCTGTACAAAGCGCAGTACCAGCGTCCCAACCAGGAGGAGCAGCGCTGTCCCTGTAGCTACTGGGTTTCGCAGCTGCAGGTGCAGGGATACCACGTTTCGTTTTGACTTACTGATGAGGGCTACTGTACACAATCCCGCCGCCGAGCCAGCGAGCGCGACGCCGGACTGTGACCAGTGTAACCCGATTGCCGAACTCCACAGCAGAGCCACTGGCACGCACGTAAGCGAGAGCGCAACGCAAAACCCCAAACCGGCTACGACATCGCCCCAATCAGGCCACCACAGTAGCCTCATCACGAGAAACCCCGGCAGCAGCAAAACCATGATCACCACCATCGGCAACCATGCCCACTGTTCTGGGCTGGCTAGCTGCAACCACTGAGGCACAAGCACAGTCGCAGCCTGGCTGAAGCTAAGGGGATTGTAATAGCAGCGCGTCACAAGGCGCAGGTCGCCGCTGTCCACCGAAAAGGGACCCAGCTGCAGGTGGCCACCCCCATACACATCATCCGAACAATACCAGAAACCCAAAGACAAGTCAGGGCTGGCCGTCAGTAGTAGGTCATATGTATGACCCGCAGAATCCCACTGTGGGGCAAACGTAAACGCCAGAGGCTGATTCGGCTTGAGTCCAGCCACATCAACTGACAGCTCGGCAATCATGGTTGGCTCAGGCCCTTTGCGGAAGACCGAGGCAAACAGGCGCCCCTGTTCCGCAGCATCATAGAAGGCAGGCAGCACTTCGATCGCATACAACCCCGGGCGAGAGCACGTAAACGACTGCACTAGGACCGAGCTGTCGCGAAGCGGAGCGGTAGCGCTGTTCCAACGCTCCTGCCTGACATCAACGTCCTCGCTCCAACACGTGCACCCCATAGCCCAAAACGCCAGGAGCAGCCCAAGTAGACGCCTCACTGTCGCCAGATCCTGTAAGGCTGATCTTCACTGGAGCCGAACCTACCCACCCTGCTCAGCAAGCTCCACCTGGGCTCGATCGTGCAACCTGAGCCATGCCTGGCCAACACTATTGACATAATGTTGCGAAAAGACTCGTTCCCCGTACCGTGTGCGCACGTATGCCTCAGTGATCAAAGAGATCTCCTCGGTGCTATCGGGAAAAGCGACATTCAATGTATCCATGTACTCGTATGGGGTCTCAGCGCATTGTCGAGGATATCCATAGCTGGAAGCCAACCTCACAAGGCTGGCATATGTCCTGCGAATCGACTCCAGCGAGTACTCGCCATCGCGAAAGCTCGCCAGCCTGGCACGCATTTCGTCCAATAGGCTGCGCAACCCCCTCGTAAGGGCATCAGAAGGGCTCTCAACTCTCTCGTGCCCCCAAGCCTCTGCGCGAGAAACCTGCGTCGCCTCTTGGGACTCTCGCCGCAAGCGAATTGCCTCAACGGCTATCAGGAGCAAAACGAAAACCAGGCACAGCCAGGGCAACAAAGATCCAGCCAAACGCAGCACAGTTGCCCATCGAGTGGCAACTGAAGCGGTCTCGGAAGGCTCCCACATCCCTCCGAGACCCTCAGCAGGCAGGAGACCCTCCCCGCCTGACGGAAAGAGGGAGGAAAACGCGCGAATGAGCCAGGTCAGTAGCAACTCCAGCAGCCCAGCAACGGCTGCCCCCAAGGGCTCCAAGAGTGGCCGAATCAATGCGCCAATGGGGCGCAACACGTTACCCAGTGCCGCAAAGCTCCGCAGTGATAACAGGCCAGTCGCAACCGAGCCGAAAAGTGCGAAGGCCGCCACCACGACCACTATAACGCCCACCCAAGACGCCGCAAACGGCGAGTGCAAGCTGAACCGGCTGCGCATACTATCCTCGGCTTGAGCTACTCCGAGAGTCGCTAACGAGGCCGAGAAATACAGCAAAGGAACCTGGTACAGCTGTGGTGCCCAGACCACCATACTCACGAGCGAGATCCACAGGAACGACACAATCCCCGCCCGGAACGCCAGGCCGACCCGCTGCACGTCCAGCTCACCCTGCGCCAAGACGACACCTCGCCACCAAAGGAACAACCCAGACAAGAAAACAACCAGCGAAGGCCGAATTCCCCCCATCAAGCCGACAATATCATATCCAAAGCGACCCAGCCAGGTGCAGTCAACAACACTACATCCGCGGTAAACCAGGGCCCATACCAATAGCAGTGCGCCTGCCGCGGCGCCAGCCACTGTAATCACTCCCTGCAATAGAACGTTAACCCGCCCTCCATGCAAACCTCTCGTGCAATAGAACGCGAACAGCATGGTGACGACCATCACCAGCAAAGGGATGCGCATCCTGAGCCCACCAGATCCCAAAAGGAGACCATGCCACGGGAACACCGTGCAACCTTCCATTACAACCAGCCCCATCGCAAGCACGTCCCTGCGCCAGTGTCCGCGCACACTACTCAAGATCACCCCCCTCAGCCAAAAGGGAAAAAGCCCCGCCGTCATCAGTAGCCCTAAGAACCCTGACCTTCGAAGCACCTTCCGGCAGAGGGCTGTTGTCCAAGCGAATCGCCACCAGCCGCCTACCGACCGCCTGCAACCGCACGAGCGCTGCCAGCAGCTCGTCAG
>DIVN01000111.1 GCA_002435875.1 Anaerolineales bacterium UBA6131 | reverse complement strand
AGCCGCTGATCGACGTGCTCCACGCTATGTCATGCCACGATCGCTGCTCAAGTACCTGGGCCCTCCTGAGTTTCTGTTTGGGGAGGCCGAGGAGGCCAACGAGATCGGTGTTGCCACAGGCCTTTCCTGGACCGAAGCGGGCGGTGACCTGATTTCTGTGGAGGTGACGGTCATGCCTGGAAAGGGCAGTCTCCTGCTCACTGGGCAGCTAGGTAGTGTCATGCAGGAGTCTGCACAGGCAGCGTTGAGCTACACGCGGGCCCACGCCAGAGAAGTTGGCATTGGGGACATCGATTTCGACAGGCTTGACCTCCACGTTCACGTTCCGGAAGGCGCCATACCCAAAGACGGACCCTCGGCGGGCATCACCATGGCGACAGCGTTGATTTCGGCATTGACGCGTCGGCCGGTGCGACGAGAGGTCGCGATGACCGGAGAGATCACGTTGCGCGGCCGGATCTTGCCAATAGGGGGCCTTCGTGAGAAGGTGCTTGCAGCGTCACGTGCCGGGCTGAAAACTGTGCTCCTGCCAAAGAAGAACCAGAAGGATCTGGTGGATGTGCCTCGCAAAGTTCAGAAAAGGCTGAGCCTTAAGCTGGTCGATAGCATGGACGAGGTTGTGCCCCTGGCCTTGTTGCCCGCTGAGCCAATGGCAGAACCCGAGCGGATTTCTAGGAAGAAGAGACGGAGCTTGCGCGAACATGAGCAGCCAAGTGAGACTACCCAGGAGCAGCTTCAGTAAAGACAACTGGCAGTTAGTACGCCATGTGGTCGTTGTGGCGGTATTGACTCTGGCACTTGTGGGATGCACTGAGGAGCCGGCTGAGCAGCCGCCTAGCTCGATCAGTGTCGCGCAGGATCTGTTGCAGAGCAGAGATGTCCTCGATGTGCAACGCGTTGATACCGACAGCGATGGTGCACTCGAGTGGCTCGCGTTTTATCGCTTTGACCAAGTTGGAGATCAGGGGCCGGTTGCTGCCATCGTCTACGATGTCGTGTATGATCCTGTCGCGCAGCTGCCGGTGGTCTATCCGTACAGGCTGCGCACTCCTGCCCAGAACTCTTTGGCGCGCAGCGTACCGCTGGTAACGCTGGTCGATGTCGTGCCCGAGACCGACCGTGTGGCACGCAAGGAGTTGTTGTTGTCCACCGGAATCGAGCTGGCGTTCTTTCGCCTGACACGCGATCCGGGCGCACCTATTGATAACCCGCCTCTGTATCGCTGCATAGGTTTCTTTCGCAGCGCTGATGGTGTGCAGTTCGATGCCAGCAGCAACCGCGTGAGCGTCACCTCGCGTGCTGGTTATGAGCGCAGTGAACTGGTGACCCGCTACTACTATCGACCTAGCGGCGACGGCTACTTTGTTCCTGGGACAGAGGCACTGGTGGCCCCATTTGCATCCGGCGTAGATTTTCCTTCCGGTATTCCTGAGGCAATTCTCGACACGCCGTACCCAGAGAAGATCGTACTTGCTTTCTACAAAACCTTTCAGGAGACTGATACTGACTCGAAGCTGGTGCAGTACCTCACGACCCAGGCCGCTGTCGACTTCATGCGGGACAATCTAAGGTATGGATCGCCGTTCCCGCGCGCAGCAGTCAAATTCGCCACCGTCAAGGAGCTGAGTTACTTTGCCACTCAGGAAGATTCGCAGTCGACGCTGGTGATCGCCAAGGTGGTGTTCACTTCCAGCACCGATGCGACGAGCGCTCTGACCGAGGTGCGCTGGAAATTGGTGCGGATCGATGGCAAGTGGCGGATGGATTTCCCCGAATCCTGAGCTGGGGCTGGGGCTGCTGCGGATTCTGACTGCCTGACGCCGCATGAGTCGCCAGGTAGGCGTCTGGTGTGGTTGCTGCGTCACCGTTCTAGTTCAGAGATTCCCCACTGGGCGCTGGCGGCTGGACATCGGGTTGCAGGCCTGGCTTCTCGTAGGGCGCCGCGCTCTGCTGATGCGTGCCAACGCGGTAGAAGCAAAGAAGGGTGCTGCCGTACTTGCGCTGATCGGACAGCGAGAGCAGCGCGAGTTCGAGTGGTATATACTCCTTAGGATGTATCTGCGCAACAACCTGCGCAGTTGGCGACAGCAGGAGAGAGCGATCCAAGGCCTCAAGCGTCCGCATCCACAGGCTTCGGTACTGCGGTGGCGCCACATGAATCAGGTCGAACCCCGCTCCCTGGTACTCAGCGATGAACCGGAACACGTCCTGCTTAACTACCTGAGCATGCTGCGCGAGCCCCGTGATTTCCAGGTTGCGCCGCATGACGCTCAGGGCGCGGGGGTTGTTCTCCACAAAGGTCGCCAGCGTGGCGCCACGCGAGAGAGCCTCAATGCCCACCCCGCCCGTGCCGGCAAAGAGGTCCAGAAAGCGGGCATCAATCACCTGAGCGGCAAGGATGCTGAATAGCGCCTCCTTCACACGGTCAGTGACGGGCCTGGTCGAGTCGCCTGGCACCGAGTAGAGATGGCGTCCCTTGGCCTTGCCCGTGATTACCCTCATGTTCGGGCCTGAGCCTGTGCGGCCGACGCAGCGCCCCGCTTGACATTGCTCGAGGCACCGGTAGGAAAGCGAAGGCACTCTTCCGTGCTCGCCTCGAGGTCGCTATAGACACCTCTGTACTGGGGAGGCAGCAAAGCGGCAATCTGGGCCATTACTTCGTCGACGGCCTGTTGGCGCGACTGGCGGGCGGCAGCGCCAGCCGGTACCCTGATCTGGAACCCTTGCCCAAAGACGACGGTGACCGGTGTCCGACGCAGCCGCAGGATATGGCTTTTCACCGACTCTTGTCCATAGATCGCCAGGGGTTGGATCCATGTTTGCGGAGCGTGTTGTGCCAGGTGGATGAGCCCTGGATGGGCTCTCTGCAGCCGGCCGTGCCAGCTTCGCGTGCCCTCAGGCGCGATGCCAAGCAGGCCGCCATTGGCGAGCACGCTCAAAGCCATGCGCACTGACTGGAGATCCATTTCACCCCGACGCAGGGGGATGGTGTTGAGAGACTGTGCGGCAAGCCGTATGAGGGGATTGCCCCACAGCTCTGCCTTGGCCCAACCCACGATATCGCGGGGTAGGATGGCTCGCATAAGCAAGCCGTCAATCGTGTTGACATGGTTGATGGCCAGGATTACAGGACCGGTGCGCGGCAATCGCTCCATGCCTATGACCTGTACCCGCAGCAGCAGGCCACAGACAAGCCGAAATGCCCGAATAACGACCCACTTGACTACTCTCATTCTTCCTCACTTGGTGCTGTGAATGCGTTGCCATATCGAAGAGAAGGGTCGCTTGCGCAAGCGCACATCCCACCATACACGCAACCAAACATGGATGCGCGCAAGAAACAGGATCATTGTCCAGGCCAGTTCCCTGGCACTTTGCGCGTAACGAATCGCTGCCCATGCGCCCTGTGCAGCCTCTGCGCGAAACGACTTCATGCCTCCGGCGCCCCTGAGATAGCTCTGCGCATAGCCTCCAGCGGTGCGCGTTTTCTGTCGGATCCAGTCGCCGTACGTGGTAGGATACTTGACGTAGACGATCGCGTCGGGCGCATAGGCCGTGAGAAGGCCCTTCTCCCAAATGAGGTGCGAGATGAGCCCGTCCTCGGCCAGGGTGTCTTCTGGGATTGGCGAATACAGGGATCGATGGAACGCGTACAAGTAGCCCGAGCACTCGAAGAACTGCCGTGACAGGGCCCTGTTGGTGCGCTGTTGGTGCGCTCCAGCATCCACTAGTAGATGAGACCAGTACCCGAGCATCGTGGAGCGTGGATTGAGCGACACCGGCCTGCCGCTGACCACCCCGATGCTGGGGTCTCGCAGGGGTGACAGCAGTGCCCGAATGGCCCCAGGCGCTACGAACACGTCGCCGTCAGTCAGCACCACAACATCACCTCTCGCCAGTGTCATGGCCAGGTTGAGCGCCGCGGGTTTGCCTATGCCTCTGTCTCGGATCAGGCGAATCTCAGCATGTGCTGTCGCCATGGACTCGACGACGGCACAGGTCTCGTCATCCGGGGATACGACGACAAGCTCATAGGGGCAGGGCAACGCCTGATTCAGAAGCGCCTGGATGGCGCACGTGATGCTGCGTGCCTCCTGAAACGTCGTGACGATGATGCTCACTGTCGGGGCTGTATCTTGCACGATTGCCCAGTTTAGCACACCTGCCTAGCGGCAGCAATTTGTATGCCAGCTCCGGCCGACGGCATGTTGGTTTCTTGTCGATGTGTTGCGCTATAATCGCAGCGATGGGCCAGTTGTCAATCACCTCTTGTCGCGAGCGCTTGCAGATCGACCGAATCCACGTCTTGCCGCGCACTATAGAGCTTGCATCCGCGGCGGCTTGCCGTCGCTATAGGTATCCGTGGGATGCGGTGCGCGAGCTCATGGTGTGGCTGCGTCCACTGCCTGCCGGGTTCATGTGGTTTTGGCTTGGACAGCCAGGAGGGCACGTTGTGCTCACCCATGCGCCATCGCGGTACGAGTCTGGCGATTACGTCATGCGGACCCAGGTATTGAGCAACGTGTCGGAGGTCTGCGTTTCTGACCTGGCAGAGCGCCCACAGGTTGCCCTGATGCCCATTGGGCGCATGCTCGATCACATGCTCGGTGGGTTCGGCGGGGAAGAGGAGGCCTGGTTCTCGGATGGGGTGTCTTCCCACACTGAGTTGCGCTCCCTAGCCGGCAGGTTTCACGAGTCTCTGGCCCTCGGATACGTTGCCGACAGCGCTGCAACAGCCGATCCCCGATCCTGCTTCGCACGGGCCTTCGCTCTCTACCTCTGTGATCGCGAGACCCTCAATACCAAAGACCCACGGCTCGAAGCCCTGTTCCGCAGGTATCTGCTGTCGGCGTCGTTCTGGCGGTCGAGTGGCAAGTGCAAGGCCTGAGTCGCGGTTCCTGGACTGCGACAGCCAGTTTGTGATGAGGTTACCGTGCACAGGCTAGTCGCAAGGGCTAGCCGTGGGTGCAGACTCGCTGGGCTCTCCAAGTAGGTCATAGTCCAGGGCCTGTGTAATCCTGGCGGGCACTATGTCACCGACGTGGCTGGCTGCAGTCAGCAGAACGTAGCCATCGATCTCCGGAGCATCACGATAGGAACGTCCCACGCTGATGCCTCGATCGACGCCTTCGACAAGCACATCCAGCGAGCGGCCTATTTGCGCTCGGTTGCGCTCTTCGGAAATGCGGCGCTGGAGCTCCATCGCTTCTTGGTAGCGCTCTTGTGCCACCTCTGCAGACACCTGGTCTGGAAGCTGGGCGGCTGGCGTGCCTTCCTCGCGGGAGTAGACGAATATTCCCACCCGGTCAAAACATGCCTCCTGAAGCCAGTCCAGAAGCTCCTGGAACTCGACGTCCGTTTCGCCTGGATAACCTACGATATAGGTGGTGCGCAAGGCAATATCAGGCATCGCCCCGCGCAGCCGACCCAGGATACGTCGGACGGCCTGCATGTCCGTCGGGCGGTGCATGCGGCGAAGCACCGATGGGCTAGCATGTTGCAGAGGAAGGTCTAGATAGTGGCATACCTGCGGGTGGGCAGCCATCGTATCGATCAAGGCTGGCGTCACGTGCTGAGGATAGGCGTACATGAGGCGCAGCCACGGCAGCTGAGGCACCTCGTCCAAGATCGCCTCGATGAGATTGGGCAAGCCATCTTGCAGCCCCAGATCCCTGCCATAGGCCGTTGTATCTTGAGCCACCAAGATGACCTCACGCACCCCTTGAGAGACCAGCTGTTGAGCCTCGCCCAGGATGGCGCTCTGTGTCTTGCTCTGCTGCGGGCCTTTGATCAGCGGAATGGTACAGAAAGCACACGGGGCGCTGCAGCCATCGGCGATCTTGAGGTAAGCACTGGGGCTATCAGGCTGCCGACGCATAGGTGCGACTAGTGAGGCCAGGCCTGCGCAATCTTGGTGCAGGCTTTCTCCGCGAAGCAACGTTTCGGCGACGTCCACGATTTTGACCCATCGGCGAGTGCCAAGGACTGCGTCGACCCCTCGGGCCTCCTGCCGGAGTGAATCGCCAGTGCGCTGACTCAGGCAGCCTACAGCCAGGAGTTGCTGCCCGGGGCGTTTCTGCTGCGCGAGGTCGCGCAGAGCCGCATATGACTCTGATCGGGCACTCTCTATGAACCCGCAGGTGTTCACGATCAGGAGGTCCGCTCGCTGCATGCGATCAGTTGATGCCCATCCGGCATCCTCAAGCAGGCAGCGCATGGCCTCCGAGTCGACAGTATTCTTGGGGCAACCCAGGCTCAGAAGAAAGAACTGCTTACGCACAAGATCCCTCGTAACGTCCTGAGCAGGATTGCGTGGCAGCGGCGAGCACGTACCCGTTGATGGGGGCTACCTGCTCGGAGTGGCGGTAGGCGATGGGGCGCTCAGGCTCTCCAACGTCCATGTCTGCTCGAAGACATCAGCAGCGGGACCGAAGAGGCCGAGGTCTTGCCCATTCAGTGTTACACGTACTGCGTTAGCCACCCCGCTGCGCAAGTACATGGTCTGTTCGGCCGTCCACGAGCGGGTCGTCCCTGGTTCGAGGATCCCAGCGAAGGCCCTCTCGCCGTCGGCTTGCACCAGCAGCCAGGACCTCTGCCCGACGATCTCTACGATCAGCTGCAAACCGCTGGGCACTGGCGTAGCGCTTGGGGCTGTTGTCGCCGTTGGCGTGGCGGTAGCGGTGGGCGGAATCGGCGTCGCTGAGGGCTCTGCTGTTCCGGTGGGCAACTCGACCGCGGGCGCAGGCGTGAGCGTGGGAGTAGGGCGGCTTTCCAAATAGCGTGGCAAACCCCACCATGCAGCCAGCAGTACCGCCGCGAGGAGAGCTAGCAGCGCAAGCGGGCGTGTTATCCTGCGGCCAAGGGGCTCGAGAGGCTCATTCAAGAGGGCAGAAAACGACTGAGATGCTGGTGGCTGCTCAGGTCCCGCACCACTCGACAGCAACTCCCGAGGATCGATGCCCAGGTAGACGGCATAGTTCCGGATGAAGCCTCGCACGTACACGGGAGCGGGAAGCTGTCCGTAGTCGCCGTTCTCCAGGGCCTGCAGGTAGGCTCTGCGGATCCTGGTTGTTTCCTCGACTTGTTCAAGCGATAGACCCTTGGCCTCACGCGCTTGGCGCAGGGTCTCGCCCACTTGGTCCATCTGGCAGACACTCCTCAGTTTGACAATGTAGCCAAGTTGATACTATATCCGATATCGCTTGGAACTCCAAACAGACTGCCACATCCTGGCGGTCTCCCCTTTGAGGTGATGGGTGGGCTTGACAAGACCAGGATGTCGATGTACACTATAATGGTTATAGAGTGCATTTCTTGCATGAGGCAAGGCACCTGCGATCTGCTTCGACCAGGAAGAGTAATCGGCGCAACTGCCACAGGGAGAGGGGGTCATCGACTGCGAGCCCTCTTGGCGAAAGCCCGGTGAATACCACCTGGGAGCTGGCTCTGGAAACGACCGCGTTGAACGGCGGAGTATAGAGCCCCGGAGGTACCCGTTATCGGCCGCAGCAAGGACAACCAGATCGGTTGTCGAATTTGGGTGGAACCGCGTGAGAGACCCTCTCGCCCCTTGGGTGAGAGGGTTTTGTTATGGTAATGGTTTGTCTAGCGGTCGCGACATCTGTCAGGCGTATGTATCGCGAAAAAGGGGGATATGCGATGGAAGAACCGGGTAAGCAAACGAACCAACTGCAGGCACTCAGGCATTCGACTTCGCACGTCATGGCGCAGGCGGTCTTGGACAAGTTTCCGGACGCCAAGCTGGCAATTGGGCCGGCAATTGAAGATGGTTTCTATTATGATTTCGACCTTCCGCGTGCACTCACTCCGGAAGACCTGCAAGAGATCGAAGCTCGCATGAAGCAGATCATCAAGGAAGATCATGCCTTTAACTGCAAAGAGGTATCAGAACAGGGGGCCCGTGCGCTCTTTGCGAATCAGCCCTACAAGCAGGAATTGATCGACGGAATTCTCGGCGGAGGGGTCGACGAGGATGGGCAAGAGACGGTGCAGGCGCCGGCTCTGAGCGTCTACAGCCACGGCGAGTTCAGTGATCTGTGCCGGGGCCCACACGTGGCGAACACCAAGGAGATCAATCCGAATGGCCTCAAGCTTCTCAGCGTGGCGGGTGCCTACTGGCGTGGTGACGACAAGCGACCCATGTTGCAGCGTATCTATGGCACGGTCTGGCCAACCAAAGAGGAACTGGATGCGTATCTACACAAACTGGCCGAAATTGAGCGACGGGATCACCGCAAGCTGGGCAAGGAGCTGGATCTATACAGCACGCACGAGATCGGTGGCGCGGGCCTGATCTATTGGCACCCCAAGGGGGCGGTGATTCGTGAGACGATCGAGAACTTTTGGCGCGCCGAGCATCGCAAGCGCGGATACCAGCTGGTCAACAGCCCGCACATTGGACGAGTTGACCTTTGGAAGATCAGCGGTCACTGGGACTTTTATCGTGACAGCATGTACTCGCCCATCGATATCGACGGGATGCAATACCTGCTCAAGCCGATGAACTGCCCGTTTCATGTGTTGATGTACAAGACCAGGACGCGCTCGTACAGGGATTTGCCACTGCGCTGGGGCGAGCTTGGCACCGTCTACCGGTATGAGCGGAGCGGAGTCCTTCACGGCATGCTTCGCGTTAGAGGATTTACGCAGGATGATGCGCATATCTTCTGTAGCCCTGACCAGCTCATGGATGAGATCATTGGGGTTCTTGATCTGGCCTTTTTCATGCTGCGGACGTTTGGCTACGAGCAGTTCGACGTGGAGCTTTCGGTGCGCGATCCGGTGAAGAAAGACAAGTACATCGGTGATGACAGCGTCTGGCAGACCGCCGAGAATGCACTGCAAGGCGCGCTAAGCACACGCCAGGTGGCATACAAGGTCATGCCTGGCGAGGCCAAGTTCTATGGGCCAGCGATAGACATCAAAATGCGCGATGCGCTTGGACGAGGGTGGCAAGGGCCGACCATTCAGGTCGATTTCAACTTCCCCGAGCGCTTTGACTTGACCTACATCGCACAGGATGGCCAGGAACGCAGGCCAGTAATGGTCCACCGTACGGTGCTGGGTAGCATGGAGCGCTTTGTGGGCGGGCTTATCGAGCAGTATGCTGGCGCATTCCCGGTGTGGCTGGCGCCCGTGCAGGCAGTACTCATCCCCATTGCCGACCGCCATAACGAATATGCCCAGCGGGTGGCGAGCAGACTGAGGGACGCGGGGTTGCGTGTCGAGGTTGATGATAGCAGTGACCGAATGAATGCCAAGGTGCGCAAGGCTCAGATGGAGAAAACTCCCTATATGCTGATTGTGGGAGACAAAGAAGCGCAGGCTGACTTGGTATCCGTGCGGCTGCGGTCGGGGAGCGATCTGGGGGCCAAGCCCCTGGAAGAATTTGTCGCGCTCGCGCGCAAGGCAGTGGATGACAAGAACGACGGGTAGGCAGACAGCTGCTCGATAATTGCGGTCAGGACCAAATGGGCCCCGAGTTGCCAGATAGACTCGGGGCCCTTTGCTGGCGCTAATTCACGGTCACATGGTCCTTGATGTCGGAGAGGATGCTCGGCCCAATCCCCCTCACCTCGAGCAAGTCCTCGACCGTTTCGAAAGCCCCATTGGCTTGACGATAGTCGATGATCCTCTGTGCCAACGCTGGTCCGATACCAGGTAGACTTTCCAGTTCGGCAGCCGTGGCGCTGTTCACGTTCACTAAGCGCTCGCCTGCCTGCTGCATGCCATCCATAGCCTGGGCGGGGACAGTTGGGAGTAATGGTGTCGACTGTTCCAGCCGATAAGGGACATAGATCTGCTGCTCGTCGAACACTCGCTGGGCCAGGTTGATCCGTACCAGGTCAGCATCGGGCAAGGCGCTGCCGGCCGCGGCGATCGCTTGCGCGATGCGGCAGTCGTTGGGCAGGCAATAGACACCCGGTTGCGACACGGCACCTGACACGTACACCTGAATGCCGGATGGCGTGGGCGAGGGCGCGCGTGGATCGGGGCCGGGTGTCGCTAGCACGATGACGATGGGGGCTGGTGCAGGCCGCCTCGAGACGAAGACTGCTCCCCCCGCGATCGCCGCCATTGACAAGCTGAGCGCGATCGCTTTCGAGGCCGCATGTTGAAGGGCGGTGTGATCAGTCAAGCAGAGCCTCCAGTCTGAACGGCCAGATGTGCTGGACAGGGCCCAAAAGCCGTCAGAAACTGCAGCAGGCAGGCCCGACAATGGGTGCCATCCGCAAACGAAGCATAGGTTGACTGACAGTGTTCTCGGTGCCCAAAGTACCGTCTGTCAAGTCCATTGTACATGTCTTGGCAGAGGCGAGAAAACTGCACGCATCGTGCAACGGGGCGTGCTGCGGCACAAGGGTGCGCGGTTGCATGTATAATGGCAATACCATGCGCCAACTACTTGACTGCCTGAAAGAGCACTCGCCCGTGATGCTGGCTGCGATAGCCGAGGGCTGGGGGGTCATCATAAACGATGAGCAGACGGCCGAAGTTGTGGCCCTCCTGGCAGCTACAATGACCGATGCAGATCGCCTGGGCCACGTGCTTGGCAGTCTGACGGACACTGAACGCGAGGCATTGGCCTTCGTGTCAAAGACGCAGCCCAGGCTGCACGTAGCCATCCGCAAGCATGGTGCGCTTCGCAAGTTGGGGCCTGGAAGGCTGGAATGGGAACAAGACTGGCGCGAGCCGACGTCTCCCTTGGAACGCCTGTGGTTCCTGGGTCTGGTCTATCGGTCCTTTGCCCAGGACGAGACGTACCATGGCGAGGTGGTGTTTGTGCCTCCGGAGATCAGCGAGCTTCTGCCCCCGATAACCTTCCCCACGCCCGAGTTCGCGATTGAGATCGTCGATGCGCCTACCACAATTCGCGATTACCACGATGCCCTCGCCCGCGATGTGTTTGTGCTGCTCTGCGATGTGCGTAACCGGGACGTCCCTGCAAGCCAGAGCCCGCCGACCAAGTCTCAGTTGAAACGTCTGCGGGAGCGTCTGTATGACCTTGATCCAGCACGGCTGCTCTTGCTCCAACACTGCTGCATACAAATGGGCTTGTTGCGCAAGGCAGGTCGGTTCTGGGAGCTGACAGCTCGGGCGGCCGACTGGCTGCGCGCAGCACCAGTGATGCGCCAGCAGCTGCTATACTTGGCCTGGCTTGAGAGCAAGGAACGCAATGACCTCTGGCTAGTGCCGAGCCTGACCTGCGAGCGGACTGGCTGGAAGAACGATGTGCATCTGGCCCGTACAGCGGTCGTGGATCATCTCCGGCTCTGTCCAGCAGACAAATGGATCTCAACTCTGTCGTTCATCGCGGCCATACATGCGGTTGCCCCCGACTTTATGCGGCCGGACGGAGATTACGACTCCTGGTACATCAAGGATGCGACCACCAAGCGCTACGTTATGGGTTACAGCAACTGGGACTCTGTGGAGGGGGCACTCATCGGCTATTTGCTGCACGGACCACTGTGCTGGCTGGGTGTGGTGGCCTCGGGGAATGGGGAGGCGCAACAGGGAATGCGAGCGTGTTTTCGGATCACCCCGGCCGGACGCGACATTCTGCGCTGCGGGCCGTTCGCAAGCGAGCCTCCTGCCAGTGGCCGTCCAAGGGTGCGACCGGGCAGCAGGGAAGGTCGTGAGCTGCGGCTGAACATCCCATCCACGATGGACTGGTATGATCGCTTCTTACTTGAGCGTTTCAGCGCCTGGCTGACTGAGGACGCCTTGGTTGCAGAGTATGCGATTGATGCACGGACGGTCGGGAACGCCGTCCGCCGAGGCGTCACCTTACCACAGATGCTTGGTTTCTTGAGAAGAATCAGTGGAAGCCGGCTGCCTGCGGCGTGCGAGCAGTTGCTGCGCCACTGGGGGGCAGAAGCATCTGGGAAACCTGAGGCGTAGGCAGCCGGCGACGTGGCTGTATTATGCGGGCATGGCTACCAGGGCAAGCACTGTACATTGCCCCAATCGCCCACCTCAGCATACACGATACCGCCTGTGAAGCCCTGGATGCGGTAGGCCTTGGTGTCCCACGTCAGATCGAATTCGTTCGTCACAGGTGAGCCAAGCCGTTGCTCGCGAGCGAACCGGGCAAAGATGGCTTCCGGATTGAAAGCAATCCCACGCTTGTTCCATGAGGCGCTGCGGATCGAATCGTCGAGCAATGTCCCGGGTGGCACGGATGTCGGCTCTGGATCCATTGCTTTGACCGCGTTCACTACGGGCAGTTCCTGGTCGAGTCGGTACCAGGCGCTGTCCCTCCAGACAGGGTCAACATGTCCCATTCTTTCGCTAGCGATTAGCCACGGGCACATGGCAAAGTAGTACTGCTCCCCGTTAGCCTGCAGCCACTCGAACATGGCGACGCTTCGCTCCGCGTGTCCATTCAGGTCGTATCCGGGATAACGAGTATCCCATTGTTGCCAACCGCCTCGTGGGACAGGCATACCCCCCTCCGTAGATATCACTGGGACCTGAACAGAGAAGAGCTCTTCGAGCAGCTGCACAGGGACACGGTGTCCAAGCAGGGAGTTGTCGTCGTCCATGATGGTCTTACCCGGCTGATCGGCCTGGCAGATGGGATCATATGGATACTCAAAATGCCACGAGTCCTCTTCGTCCCTGTAGCAGTGATTCAGAACCGCATCGTGGACCGCAATCCATGCACCACCGTCAAAGACAGATTGCGCACGCTCGTATGCGTTGTCGGCCAACCAGCGGAACGACTTGCAGTACCAGGGTATGCTGCCGTGGTCTGGGTGGTGCGACGCCTGAGCCAGTGCGGGGAAGGCAGGATAGCCCCCACGAGCCAGGATTGCCTCAGCGTCTTGCAGCCAGTTCTGGGCGACTAGCTCGGGCCGTCCTCCGCTCTGCCACTCGCCTGGACTCCACTCGTCGGGCAGATTGGGCTCGTTGTTGCTCTCAAAGTACCGCACACCAAGCTGCACAAGATCGGAGATCGTGCGCAGTTCCCTCTCTCCAAGGACCCCTGGGTTGGGCTGAAGTCGATAGAGTCGCACAATGGGGAGTAGCCCAGCTTCCAGAAGCTTGACGCACACGTGCCTGGAGGATCCGCTGCCGTCGTCAAGCAGCTTGACCCACGAAATGTGCATGGCATGCAGCTCGTCAATCCACCAAGTCAAGGTAGAACCGGTCGGATGAAAGACCGATGGAGACCAGTGGATCCCTCTTCTGTTCCCGCTCAACGGGCGCACGTACTTGTTGAGATCCATAACAGGCGTCCTTTCTGGAGGAAACCCAGCATGCGGCGCAAGGCCAACCACGGCCTCATTCTAGCCTGAGTTCACCGCGCAGACAAGGAGACTCGACGGCCCGCTTGCGGAATCTCAGTCACCAAGCACAACAATTGCCGCAAGAACAACTCGGCGCAGGTCGTCGTCAGCCTCTTGGCTGAGCACTGCAAGTCGCTCCATGCTGTCGAGGGAGTACAAACCGATTTCCAGCACGTACTCGCCCGGTGGAGCGAGTGAGCTAAGCTGCAATACATGGCGGTCAACTACGCTCTGACCCACCAACCACTGAGTGGTCGGATATCCTCCAAGCATGGGCTGGCTATCGTGACCTGCCCATACCGGCCCGGATGTGGCGGGGTTGTAGCTCTCGCCCACCAGATGTGCAAACACAGTATAGTCTCGGCTAATCTTGTCTGAGGCCCGCCAGTACAGGTCAAGCGTAAGGGCACCACCGGGGGCAGCGGAAAATGGAGAGGAACGATGGCGGCTACTCAGCGCGTACCCAAGAAGCTCTATGTTGTCCGCGAAAAGCGCTTGCCGGGCGTTGGGAGGTTGGTTAGCTCCTGATGGGGGTTTCCCAGCCACAATTTTCACGGCCCCAAAGGTCGCCAGGGTCTGTCCCGCAGCATCCCGCAGCTCAAAGTGGTAGGGGCTCGATGGCGTATGCGCAAACACCGGCCAATCGAGCTGTGTACGCTGGGGGGTAGTTGATGGTGAGAGGGTGAGTTGCTGCCTGTTCAGCACACGGCCGTCTGCGGTAAGCAAGTGTACTTCGAGGTCACGGGTCTCCGCTGTGACGTAGTAGATCACAAGGTGTACGACATCACCGGACCGATATTCGTGTGTCGGCACGTCGTATCCCACAATCTGCGAGTCTGGTCCCAGCTCCACGGCCAGGCGCTCAAGGGGGGCCAGGCTGGCGGGGTTGTACGTGATGTGCTCATCGCGACTCGCGAAGAGGTGAAGAGAATTGTGATCGTAACGGGAACTGAGTATCGGCTCATAGTGTTGGGCAAGCCAGTCTTGCACGATGCCTTCCGGGTCCTGTAGATTCGTGTCAACCGCTGCCAGCCAGATGCGCGGGTGATTGGCGGCCAGAACCTCGAGTTGCGGTTCAACTAGGTCACGAGCCACGCGCGGCGTGTCCTGCGGAAAACCGAGCATAGGAGGAGCCGTGGCGCCCCGCGGAAGCCGTCCATAGTAGTACTCGAAGATTGGATAGCGGTCACCGGACACCAAGAGCACCACGTCTGAGGGCTCTGCGTAGGCGGCGATGGTGCGCACCATGGTCTGCAGTTCATCGCGCAGATAGCGTCCGCTATAGTGCCCGGGCAGAGTCCAGGCGAACACCGCTGCTACGGCGACCACACTGAGCAACCCTCCCCATTTGGCGCGACAGTGCAGCTGCTGTATGGCCCAGGCGAGCAGAAGGCAGAAGGCGGGTGCACATAGCACGAGGTAGCGTGCCTCGACACTGGGTGAATAGAACAGACTGCGAGGTTTGGTAAGCAGAAACACGATGGCGGGCGGCACACAGACGAACAGGGTGAGAAAAAACGGACCCTGCATCGATGCTAGTGATGTGCTGTTCTTGCTGGTCTCTCCTCGCGCCTGCAATGCCAGCGCGAGCCCTGCAGCCGGTAACAGGCCAAGGGAGATGACCAACGGGGTGTAGCGGGCCACATTGGTGGAGATTCCGGTAATCAAGAGCGTGAAATAGAGCTGAACAAATGTGACCAGCCCGATCGGCTTCGCCACCGACCACGAGCGCATCCGAGGCAGGGCCACTGCTAGCCAAGGTAAGAACAGGGCAATGATGGCCAGTTGGCTGACTGCCCAGCGCAGGATGAAATCGCGGTGGCTGCCTAGGCCGCGCTGTACGAGCCTGATCAGCACAAAGAGACTCTGCGCCGCCAGCACTACCACAAAGAGATAGATAGTGTGCAATCCGGCAAGCGAGGCCAACACGTAGGAGAAGGCTTGGCGAAGACGATGTAGCCCAGGCATTGCGGGACGAGCATCGACTATGTCCTCTGCCTGAAGCCATCTCCACAGGGCGTACGTTGACAGCATGGCACACAATGTGGCCAGGATGTACATCCGCATTTCCTGGGACCACCATATATGGAAGCGGGAGCATGCCAGCAGGGCGGTGGCCAGCAACGCTGTTCCAGGACGAAGGAGCAGCTTGCCAAGAGGATACACGGCGGCGACGGTCAACATACCACAAATGAGCGACGGGAAACGGGCGGCGAACTCGCTCTCACCAGCCAGACTCACCCATGCTTTGAGCAGCCAGAAGTACAGAGGCGGGTGCACATCGGCGGCCGTCCAGAGCGTTGTCGCAAGCCAGCTCTTGCGGATGGCCCAGATCGCCAAACCCTCATCCCACCAGACGTTCTTTGCACCCAGCAGCCAAATGCGCAGGAAGAAGGCGATCAGAAGTATGACGACGAGAATGCCGTCCCGTCTGGCAGTAAAGGGGTTTGTAGATTCAGCTAACCTGCTCATCAAATAACGCAAACAGAGACTCGCGTGCTTGCTCGGGCAGAGGGGGAGTACCTTCATTGCCGCGAAGGAAGCTTTTGAGGTTTTCCAGTCGCACGACAGGAACACCACATGCCGAAATCTCCAGCTCAGCCTTGGTGTTCAGGAACACAACGACTGGCTGGACGGGCACGTGCGCATCGGGCAGGTGCTTTGCCAAGTAGCTATCTAGTTTCCTGGCATCGGCCAGCGCCTGCGCGGTGGGATTGCCCAGTGGCTCTTCGCCCATAAAGCCCATCAATCGCCGGAAACTGAACGGGCGATGCCATTTGTCGCTGAGGCATGAGATCTGTCCGTCCTGGCGTTTCACGCGCACTGCAAACACCTGTGAAGGTGATAGGATCACATGGTCTACCGGCTGCAGATAGCTGTATTGCCTGTAGCCCTGAGTGAGGCCTTTCAAGGACTTGGCCAACAACTGGTCTGCCCTGGGTGTCCTCAGCCACTTGTCTGCAGCGCGCATGGCCCAGCTGGACAGCACGATTCCTGGGACCACGATGGCGTAGGCCAACAAGAGACGGTTCTGGCTGAAGGACAGGAATGTGGCTCCGGCCAACATCGCCAACCCAACAAGAACCACCTGCTGGGCAATCTTGCCCTTTCGCTGTACGATACGCTCATTCACTGTCACTTTCATGTTTTAATCCTCTACTGTTGTTGGCAACAGGCCGAGCCCCTGCTCTATGCCTGCTCGCATTGCTTCTAGTGTGCCGCGTTCGGCTGCCTGGTGGGCAAGACGTACAGCATTCTGTATGGCCAGGGCGTCCGATCTGCCATGCGCCACCACGACGATCCCGTCAACGCCCAGCAAGGGTCCACCGCCATACTCGCGGTAGTCGAGGCGCTTGCGTACCGCCTCGAACGCCGGCTTGGCCAAGAGCGCGCCAATGCTGGCCACAGGCCGCTTCTTGACCTCATCCTTGATCATACCCAGTAGAAAGCTCGCCACACCTTCGGAGAGCTTGAGCATCACATTGCCAGTGAAGCCATCGGTCACGATGACATCGGCGATGCCCGCCGGAATATCCTTGCCTTCCGCGTTGCCGACAAAATTCAGCCCACTCGCCTTGAGAAGGGGATACGCTTCCTGGACAAGCAGACTGCCTTTGCCCTCTTCTTCGCCATTCGATACCAGAGCCACCCTGGGCCGATTAATGCCCAGAAGACGCTCGGCATACACGCTGCCCATGATAGCGAATTGCAGCAAGTACTCCGGCTTGCAGTCCGTGTTCGCACCCAGATCGAGCATAAAGCAGGGCCCCTGGCGGGTGGGAAACATGCTGGACAGTGCAGGCCGCTTC
Source organism: Anaerolineales bacterium UBA6131 (assembly GCA_002435875.1). GTDB lineage: Bacteria > Chloroflexota > Anaerolineae > UBA2200 > UBA2200 > UBA6131. The sequence continues at coordinate 7,642 of DIVN01000111.1, read as the reverse complement.
ACACCTTTAATACGAGCAAGGTAAAGCAGGGCAGCGGCGAGTACGCCTCCGGAGTTGCCGGCCGAGACAAATCCGTCGGCTTCACGCCGTTTCAACAGGCCCATGCCGACCACCATCGACGAATCCTTCTTAGACTTGACCGCGGCCGCGGGGTGCTCCTTCATCTCGATCTTCTGGCTGGCGTGTACTATCGAGATGTTTAGCCCACTGCGGTCGTGTCTGGCAAGCTCGGTTTCGATGGCTGACTGGTCACCGACAAGAACGATCTCCGTTCCGTAGGCACGCGCGGCCTGCAGCGCGCCTTGCACATCGGGCTGTGGATGCTGGTCGCTGCCCATCGCGTCGACGACAATTCTCATATGCCCTCCCGGTGATAGGCTCTGGATATTGTGAGTATTGACCGCCCATTATACTGGAAGCCGTCCCTATCGGAAAAGAGGTCTAGTTGGAGGCATGTTTCCATCGCTTGGATGGTTCAGGCTGTGTGAACCAGGCAAGGGACCCCTTCGCGAAAGTGGAGTATGTGCTGCGATGGTCAGCACCACTGCGGCGACGGGCACGCATGCTCCCGGCAGTAGATGGCAACGGAGGTCTTGCGTTGGGGTCGAGGCTATCGGGACGGGTTCAAGCCGACGATCGGATCAGTGCGGGGGTGAGCTTGGCGATGCTACTGCGGCGTGTGTTTGCCGGAGGCATCATCCAGGCGCAACAGCAGCGTCAGCAACAGCGTGCGCCAATCGGCCTGCTCGTCCTGGATGGAAAACCACATCTGCCCGCGTCCCACCCATGCCTGGCGACCAAAGTGCGCGACAATGCCCTTGGCTCTGGCTTGAGCAGCCGGGCTGAGCCGGAGAACAAGCGTGCGGTCCTCTCGAGCGATGGCCAGGACACCCGCCTTGCTGGCCAGGAGCCGGATGCGCAGAACATACATCAGATTCTGGGCCTGCTCTGGCAGGATGCCGAAGCGATCCTCCAATTCCTTGGACGCATCATCGAGTTGCTCCTCATCGGTCAGGGATGCAAGGCGTTGGTAGACCTTGAGCCTCAGGCCATCGTCGGCGATATAGTCCTCAGGCAACATGGCCTCTATCGGCAACTCAATCAGGGGAGGGAGTGCCAGCTCTGACTGTGGTGCTGGCCCGGATGCACCAGTCGCCTTGAGTTCTTCGACCGCATGTGCCAGGAGGCGCGTATAGAGCTCAAACCCGATGGCCGAGATGTGCCCGTGTTGTTGTGAACCGAGGACCTCCCCAGCTCCGCGAATCTCCAGGTCGCGCATGGCAATTCTGAAGCCAGCTCCCAGCTCGCTCGCCTCAAGCACGGCCTCCAGGCGGCGTCTTGCGATGTCAGATAGCTCGCGTTGATCGTACAGGAGGTACGCATGCGCTTGAGCGGTACTCCGACCGACACGCCCTCGCAACTGATAGAGTTGCGCCAGACCGAACAGATCAGCCCGATTGATGATGATGGTGTTGACGTTGGGAATATCGAGGCCGCTCTCAATGATGGACGTGCACACCAGCACGTGATACTGCCCGGCGGCAAAGTCGAGCATGACCTGCGAGAGCTTCTCTTCGGGCATCTGGCCGTGTCCGATGGCGATGCTGGCCTCTGGCACGATCTTCTGAAGATTCTGCGCAATCTGGCGGATGCCTTGCACGCGGTTGTGCACAAAGTACACTTGGCCGTTGCGGTCCATTTCCCGCAGAATGACACGCCTGAGGTGTGCCTCGTCAAAGCGTGCCGCCTGGGTTCGGATAGGCAGTCGCTCTTCGGGCGGCGTATCGATCGTGCTCATGTCCCGCACGCCGCTGAGCGCCATGTAGAGCGTGCGGGGAATTGGAGTGGCGGTCAAGGTCAGTACGTCGACCTGTTGACGCATCTGTTTGAGCCACTCTTTGTGGCGGACGCCAAAGCGCTGCTCCTCATCTACCACCAACAGTCCGAGGTCCTTGGGCACAATGTCCTTCTGCAACAGTCTGTGGGTGCCGATCACAATGTCAAGGGTGCCTTCCTGCAGTCTTTGTGCGACAAGCTTCTGCTCCCGATGTGAGCAGAAGCGGGAAAGCATGGCGATCTCAACAGGGAAGGCAGCCAGACGCTGCTGAAAGGTGAGCAGGTGCTGTTGAGCAAGGACCGTAGTTGGCACGAGCACAGCGACCTGCTTGCCATCCATGACCGCNNTTGCCATAGCCGACGTCACCACAGAGCAGTCGATCCATCGGTCTGGGCATCTCCATGTCGCGCTTGACTTCTGCCACAGCCGACAACTGATCGGGAGTCTCAGCATAAGGGAAGGATGCCTCTAGCTCTTCCTGCCAGACTGTATCTGGGGCGAATTGGTGGCCACGCACTACTTCACGAGCGGCGTAGAGCTTGAGCAGGTCTTGAGCAATGTCCTCGACCGCTTTTTGGGCGCGGGACCGGACCAACCCCCAATCGGCAGCTCCAAGTCGGTGCACCTTGGGCTGTAGTTCACTCGCGCCCACGTAGCGTGTGACCCGGTCGATTTGACTGACCGGGACGTACAGCCGATCGGTATCTGCATACTCGATTTCAGCGTACTCATGGTTGGCGCCGTCCGATTCTTTCTGTACCAGGCCGCGGTAGATGCCGATACCATGGTCGATGTGCACGACATAGTCGCCCTCGTGCAGGTCTGCAAAGAAGGACTCGGGCGATGCAGCCTTCTTTCGGGTGTAAGGGCGGCGTCGCACTTTGGCCCAGCCGAAGATCTCCGTGTCCGTCAACAGAACAAGTGGAGCGCGGTCTGTACCGTCTGATGCATGAGCCTGACGGTTAGGCAAGAGCTGCAGACCCTCGGCGGCCGTGCCGGACACAAGGTTAAGGCTGCCACGCGGGGGGGCTTCCGCTACCGCGGGTGCAGGGGTGACGACCTCGCCAGCCTCAGCAAACCAGGATGCCAGTCGCTCTGCCTGTCTGGAGACAACCACCACGCGACAGCCGTCCTGCCGCATGCGCAAGGCATCCTCTACGAGCTGGGCGATGCGGCCTCCGTAGTGCGGGGCTGCCACAAAAGCAGGGGCGGTGTCGGAGTTGATAGCCGATGGCGGCTCGTCGAGTGTGATCAGGCTTTCGCCCGNNCCGCCTCGACATCGTATCCCAGGACAAGCCCAACTCTTGACCGCAGACTTTGGCACAGTGTCTCCCAAGAGCGGAACGGGGCAGGAAAGCTGTTGGTGATTTGTCTCTGTTCAAGGAGCTCCACTCTCAATTCGTGGGCCTGTGACTCCAGGCCCCGGGCTGCCGCATCTATCTGGGGCAAATCATCCAGCACAACGAGCACGTTAGCCGGCAGGTAGTCCAGCAGGGTGGCAGACTGCTTTTGGAGGCAGGGCAGATAGAACTCGATGCCGCGGAAGTGCTGCCCAAGCTCAAGGCGCTCTCGATCTCTCTGCACACGAGAAGCCGTGAGCATGTCGAGCTGATCGTCCCCGGTTGGCAGGCACTCCTCCAGTTGGCCACGGGTGCCTGGCAGTGCCTCGCTGGCCGGAAAGACCGTGGCCTCCGCGAGCTGCTGAAGCGAGCGCTGGGTTACTGGGTCGAAGGACCTGATCGTCTCGATGCGGTTGCCGAGCCATTCGATGCGCAGGGGTTCATCCACGTTGACTGCATAGACATCAACGATGCCGCCACGCTGGCTGAATGTGCCGGGATCCTCAACGACGCTTGCAGGTTCGTAGGCGGCGGCCACTAGATCCTGAAGAAGGGCCCCAAGCGGAACCTGTGCGCCAACCTTGAGTGTACGAGTCGCCTCACGCAAGCGCTGGGGTGGTGCGGTAACGGTCATCAGTGCCCAGACCGAGGTGAACACCATGTGGCTCGGAGGGTTCGCCTCGCTTGCCAATAGCGAAAGCAGTGTCGCACGCCGTCGGATGGTCTCTCCGTCCCAGGGGTTCGAGTCGTAGAAGAGCGCATCAGGCGCTGGAAAGTAGCTGAGCGCCTGCCCGTCCGTCGGCAGGCCTGCGGAGTAGGCGTTCCCCTGGCGGTCTTGGCTCAAGGGGTTCGGATCCCAGACGGCGGTCTGTTCGTAAAGGCCGCGCGCCCTCTCAGGTTGAGCGCACACGACAAGCACGGGCCCTTCCCAGTCTTGCCTCAGTGCAGCCAGAACAGCTGGCCGCGCGGCGCCAAGCAATTCCCAGGTCTGGAAAGGTGAGCCGCCAGTTCGATCCGCCTCCCGCAGCCTTTGTAGAATGCCAAGGTACTCTTCACTCTGGCGAACGGCCTCAAGTACACCGCGGAGTATCATGGCTGGGCGACCTCTGATGCACTGTCACACCGATCGGAGGGGGAATTGGCCAAGAGCATCGCCGCTTCTGTACCCTGTGTCAAGAAAGCAAGGATGGTGGAGATTGCTCGATCGTATGCGCAGGCCATCGAGGGCAACTCCTCGGCCGAGAAATTGCCGAGCACATAATCCTTGGGCTCGCCACGCGAGGGACGGGCAATGCCGATGCGTAGCCGGGGGAAGTTTGGCGTGCCCAGAGTGTCGATGATCGACTGCATGCCGCGATGCCCGCCCGAACTGCCGTTCGCTCGCATCCGCAGTCTTCCAAGGGGCAGGTCGAGATCGTCGTATACAATCAAGAGATCGGGCAGGTCCAAACGGTACCAGTGCAGCAGGGGCGCCACGGACAATCCGCTCAGATTCATGTAGGTCAGCGGGCGGGCAAGCAGTACCCTCACATCCTCGATCTGACCTGTGGCGATACGCGCTTTGAACTTGACACGATCGAACGTCAAAGAGAACTGTTCCGCCAAGCGCTTGACGCATTGATAGCCGACATTGTGCCTGTTGTTCGAGTAGTGCAGACCAGGATTGCCCAGACCTACGATCAGTTTCACCCTGCCCCCCGACACGACAAAGGGCCAGTCGGTCGGACCAGCCCCGCAAGGATTCGTTTGAACCCGCCGCAACGCACTGTTCTCAGGCGCAACGCCGGGCTAGACCAACCGCCTTATGACGAACAGCACGGCCATTGCCAGCAGGACAAGACCCATGAGCTGAGCGCCGAAGCACATGGACTCGCGCCAGGTTTGTGGGTCGAACACGTCAGGCAGCGCGGACCGCGTGGGCCGAGCCAGCGTGGGGGTTACAGTTGGTTGCGACAGGACCGAGGTTGGGATAACGAAGGTCGGTGTTGCGGCCGGAGTGATGGTCGCTGTGGGTGCCGCTGTGCGGGTAGGTGCTGGGGTGTCGGTAGGCACGGCGTTGGCGACACGGATGGACCGGATGAAAAACTCGTCATAGTTTCCGGTGCGGTTGACCAGCCGCAGCCGGAGGGCGTAGTCTCCGTCCGGAATACCTGCTGTCTCCCAAGTTTCCAGGAGACCGTCGGCGACTTGGTTCTCATGGACGATGCCGATGAGAAACCACTGATCGGTCCCCTCTGCCGCGTAGTAGAGCTCGTACTTCCAGAAGTCGGGGTGAGCGGCGGTACCAACCACCGGCACCGTGCCCCGTACCACCGCGTTGCTATTGGGTGAAGTGATGCTGGCTTGGCCAGCCTGCAACATAGGCAGCGCAGCCCGCGAGACCAATCCCCCCGTACCGACGACGCACAACAACACAAGGCAAAGGACCGCTTTTCTCATCTCTCCTCTTGCTTGCCCACGGTTGATCCTGCTATCTCAACACGTTTTCTGGCGCATCAACGCGTGCAGTCTATCACAAAAGAGATGCAGCGACAAGGATTGCGAGTCTGCGACACACCACTACTCTTCGCGCAGCATTGAAGCTAGACAGAAGATGGTCAGTAGTCCGAGCAACAGGCGTCGCGCTTTCGAGCACTGTCCGGTGCGTCTGCGCACTCAGCGCAGGACCAGCCGGCGATACTCCTCGCCGTAGTCACAGCCGTGCTTTCTTCCTATCTCACCGTTCCACTCACGCGTGCGCTGATCCGCATATTCGGACTTGACTTGACTGCAATGCTTTTGGAGCGCTCTTATCTTCAGGTGAATCGTTTCGCTGATGTCGACGCAAGTATCCGATTCTGGAGAGCCGTAGAGGAATACCTCACTCACCTTGTGGGGCTCCAGGTTTTCCTTCAGGAGCTCCGGGAATATGAATCGCGTGACTGCAGAGGGGAAGATCGCGTACAGCGCCGCTTCGGCAGCCGCGCGATGGTCAGGATGGTTGATGTACACGTTTCGCTGGAAGTGGCGTGTTGGGTCGCCCGAGATCACGATGTCAGGTCGGTAGTATCGGATCAGCCTGGTGAGTTCGCGGCGAAGCTCCAGTGTGGGCTCAAGCGTTCCGTCCTCGTGATTTAGGAAGACCACTTCTTGGACGCCCAGGACACCTGCCGCCTCGAGTTGTTCGGCGTGCCGGATTGGAGTGATGATGTCAGGAGGCATGTCCGGATCATTGCTACCCCGGCTTCCGTCTGTGCAGATGACGTATATTACCCGGTAGCCTTCGTGGGTCCAGCGTGCGATGGTACCTGCGGAGCTAAACTCTGCATCGTCGGGGTGCGCTATGATGACCATACGGACCCCGATTGTGTTGTCAGATCTGGCCTGCAACGTGCATGTGTCTACTTTGCGCTGTGCCATAGTTCCTCGTATACATCAGAGATTCGGCTGGCCACTTTCGGCCAGGTGTATTGTTGGGCTCTCTTTCGTCCGTTCTGCCCCAGGCGCCTCTGCAGTGCGGGATCCTCAAGCACCTGGCGCAAGCGCTGGGCAAGTGCTTGTGGATCGCCGGCGGGAAAGAAAAAGCCGGTAACGTTATCTTCAACCGTGTGCAGCAGACCTCCCACCCGGGACGCAATGACTGGTGTACCGCAGGCCATAGCCTCCAGGGCAACCAGACCGAACGACTCGTAGTAAGAGGGTACTACACAGACATCCGCTGCAGAATAGTAGTTGGCCAAGGTGTCCTGTGCCCGCGAGCCGAGAAAGGCGACCAGATTGGTGAGCCCTGCTTCGTTCTTGAGCTTGTCCAGACACTCGAGCTCGTCGGCGATCTCCCCAGGAGTCTTGTCGTCCTCGTCACCCCCAATTACCGCCAAACACAAATCCTGAGCCAACGCTGGGGCAGCCTCGGTAAGCTCGCACATGGCGCGCAAAAGGGTTTCGAGTCCCTTGACTGGATCGAGTCGACCAACAAAGAGGATCAGACGCGGATTGCCAGGATGCTCAAGGCCAATCGCGGACATAGCCTGTTTCTTAGGGATGCGTCGGAAGGTGCGCAGGTCGACTCCAAGTGGTATAACCCGGATCTTGTCAGGATCCACCCGGTAGAGATCAACCATCTGCGCCTTGTCAAGCGGGGTGGCCGCGATAATGCGGTCCATATCTTGCACGAGTTGATCTTCGGCAGCCACACGATTTGGGTCTTCCTTTTGCGACTCTTCCGCCGCGACGAGGTCCTTCATGCGTGCCAGCGTGTGGAACATGTGAACGGTGGGTGCCCCGGTGAGGCGATTCAGTTCTCGCGCCACAAGCCCAGAAAGCCAGTAGTGACTGTGAACCAGGTCGTAGTGGAGGCCCTCTAACGCCGCGAAGGATTGTAGACCAGCAACGAACTCGGGCAGGTGCTGATAGACCAGGTTCTTGCTGTATGGCTCCTCGGGGCCTGCAGGCAGGTGCATGACACGTACGTTTGGCCAAAGCGTCC
>DIVN01000237.1 GCA_002435875.1 Anaerolineales bacterium UBA6131 | reverse complement strand
GAGTGGCAAGGGACACGCGACCCGTCGGCCTACTTGAGCGTGCCGGCGGCGATCCAGTTTCAGGCAGAACACGACTGGCCGCGCGTGCTCATCGGTTGTCATGAGCTGCTGCGACAGGCTCGCGAGCGTATCGGACAGCTGACAGGCCTACCACAGATCTGCCCTGACTCAAGCGACTGGTATGTGCAAATGGCAGCGTGTCCGCTACCGCCGTGCGACGCAGGTGCGCTGCAGCGGCGGGTGTACGACGATTGCCGGCTAGAGGTGCCCATCATGGACTGGGGCGGGCAGCAATTCATCCGCGTGTCCGTACAGGGATACAACACCGAGAGCGACATTGATACCCTTCTTGACGCTCTCAGTCGCTGCTTGCAAGTGCCTGGACCCCTGCGATGCGCCCGCAACCTGGACCGACCTTAGCCACCAGGCCCGCAGCCTCTACGTGCCGGCACAAGTCTTTTTGCGCACGGTGCATTTTGGAGAATCACGACATATCGGGTATGCTATGATGCTCGCCTGAGCGATACATCATACAGAAGGAGGCTTTATGAAGCGGAAGACCCCTGACAAGACGTTCCTCGGCCTGCGGCGCTTTAACGCCGTAATGGGTCTGCTGCACCTGATCCAAGGTGTAGCCATGATCCTGGTCAGCAATGACACGACTTATCCCGTGTTCACCAACTACCTGCGCTTTGACATGAGCACTTTCTCGCTGACGCCGAATCCACAGCAGGCCTTTGCCCTGCGCTTTGGGCCGGCAGTCGCGATCTTCCTGTTGCTTTCGGCTGTTGCTCACTTTTATCTAGCGACCATTGGCTACCGCTCGTATGTTGAACACCTGAAGAAGAACAGCAACCCGGTGCGCTTCTACGAGTATGCGCTGAGCTCTTCCTGGATGATTGTACTTATCGGCATGCTGGTCGGCATTTGGGACTTGAGCACGATGATCCTGATGTTCGGTCTGAATGCCATGATGAACCTGTTCGGCTTGATGATGGAGCTGCACAATCAGAGCACCACTAAGGTGGACTGGACGTCCTTCATCTTCGGCTGCATCGCCGGAATCATCCCCTGGATCGTAATCACCCTGTACTTCCTGGGGGCCATCAACTCGTCCGGGGCCAAACCGCCGGCGTTCGTGTACGCCATCATTCCTACGATCTTTGTGTTCTTCAACATCTTTGCGCTAAACATGTACCTGCAGTACAAGAAGGTGGGTCGCTGGAAGGACTATCTCGTTGGAGAGCGCGTTTTTATCGTGCTCAGCCTACTGGCCAAGACTGCTCTTGCGTGGCAGATCTGGTTTGGCACGCTGGCGCCAGTATAAACTGCCACCTGCATTCGCAGAGACGCATAACCCCAGGTGCGAGCGCCAAAACTGGCGCCTGCACCTGGGGTTCTCTATTCTGTCTCGCGGTAGGAGTTCCGAGACCCGGCTCAGGTTGTCGTGCCCGGGCTCTAAATCATCCCGAGTGCTGTGCAAATGAGCTTTGCCGCTGTCTCCACGTCCCATCTGCCCGTGTTGATGAGCAGATGGTAGAGCAGTGGATCCGCCCAGTCAATGCCGTAGAAGCGCTTGAGGTAGGCGGAAGATTGCCGGTCCCGTTGTGCGATAAGCGGCTCGGCCTCCGACGCACTAACGTGCAGCCGCGCGGCGACGGTGCGGACGCGATCCGCCAGAGGCGCCTCCACTCGCACGTGCAACACATTCGGGCGGTCGCGCAGGATATACTGGCCGCCGCGGCCGAGGACTACCAGATTGCCATGTTTGTGCGCCGCCTCGATCGTTGCCCGCACCATGTTCACGCTGCGATCCTCATCCAACTTGTGGCTGACCTCAAGCTCTCCACCCCAATCGTCGCGGCTCCAGGTCGACGCCTTGCCCACGCTTGCCGTGCCCGAGTTGCCCACGCTAGCGCCCCCAACCGGTCGCGCGTCAGGAGCAGGCACCCAACCCTTGAGCGCGCCAAAGAGCTGGTCCAGAAAACCGTGCCCCTTGTAGCTGGACTCCTTGAAGTCAACCACCTCGGCCTCCGATAGTCCAGCATCGTGCGCCACCTGCGCCATGACTTGCTTGTCGAACATGCGGTAGCCAAGCTGATCCGCGACCAGTGCCGCGATGTGGTCTCCGCCACTACCGTGCTGCCTTGAGATGGTAACGATGGCCATCCTATCCCCCTCCAACTACAATGTTGATTGAGTGTCAGCGCACATGCCCCCCACACGCCCGCACGCGCATCCGAGGGACAAGCGATGAGTTGTGTCAGTGGCCAAGGCTCAGTGCGGTGGTCTGACCTCCATGACAGGGGAAATGGATCTGATCAACAGACAACGACAGTGTGCCAGAATCGCTCAGGCTCACGAGCGGTCCTGGGAGGGCCTGTTGCCAACGCAAACACGCGGACCCGGGGTGGTACGCCGTCTGCGGTGTCGAGAGAGTGCGAAGAGCCTACGGTGAAGTTGAGCCTATCTACACTACCATTATACACTCAGCCAAGGCGATAGTCAACCGCGAATTGTATAATTGGCGCCCTGTTCTGATCAGCGTCCTGTTGCCCGGTCGACCTCCGTCGCACTTGTCTCGCGGCGTAGGTGCGCAGTAAAATGGCATGGACAGGAGCGCGAGCAGTGAAAAGCCTGGCAAGGATGTGGTGCATCCCAGATAACCCGCCGCCCAATCCGGACTGCTTTGTCATTCCTTCGTATGCGCTGGTCAGTCGAACCGTGCCGACCCGTCCCACCCGTGCGCAAATCGAGCTGGCTGCCGAGTGGTGGCGACGCTTCCCCTCGGCGTGCGTCATTATGTCGACGGGAGACAACCAGGGCCTCGGCATTACCAACGCGAAGGTCATGGCCGACTATGCTGTGCGATTGGGCGTTCCACGCAACCATATCATCGAAGAAGAGCGCTCGCTGACGACTCTGCAGAACCTCCGCCAGTCATGGGCGATCGCCCAGCAAAGGAGCTGCAGGCAGCCGACCCTGGTTACGCTGGACCTGTACACGCGTCGGGCGGTGGCAACCGCACGCAAGAATGGCTGGCACGACTTTTACTGGCTGTCCGCATTCGCGCAGGGAGAGCCTGCCCATGGCTACAAGTGGCTGCAGACGCACTCGCGCACCACCATCCTATGCTACGAGGTGGGCGCACTGCTGCTGAGCCGCGCCTTGGGATGGGCATAGCATATTGGGCAGACTGATGCCCAGCCAACCCGAGCGGTTACCCAGAATCCGCAAGGGTCTGGGATTGTGAGTGCAAAGCAACAAGTAAAGGAGCCCATGTCCGAACCATACGATTGTTGCCCAAAGACGAAGCGTGTTGCACATGAGTCAGTGCCCTGGTCACTGAAGGAGATGGCCCTGGCAATGGCGTTCGGAGCAGCGGTGATGTTGGGCGCCGCCACCCTGGTCGCCAGCATCGGTCAGCTTGCACCGGGCAGAAACCTGCCTGCGAGCGTGATGGGCTCTCTGGTGATGGCCGCAGAACTGGCCCTCCTTCTACCAGTGTGGTGGCTTGGCCCGTGCAAGTACAGGCTTAGCTGGAGTAGCCTGGGCTTTCGTCCACCGGATTCCTGGCGGGCCGTGGGCCTCGGATGCCTGACATTGATGATATCGATGTGTTTCAATGCATTCTGGGCTGCGCTGCTGGCGCTGTGGGGCCTTGAGATGCAACCGCAGGTGCTGCCGCTCTTTGGCGGTGGCCTGGTTGGGTTGTTTGCAGCACTGCTGGCTGGAGGCGTGTTTGCCCCCATCGCTGAGGAGGTCTTCTTCCGTGGCTATCTACATGCAGGACTGCGTGCCCGACTTGGGCATGGTTGCGGGTTGGTTCTGAGCTCGTCCCTGTTCGCTGTAGCGCACGTATTGCCCACCTCCTGGCCACCCATCTTCCTGTTAGGCCTGCTTTTTGCTCTGCTCTTTGAGGCCACGGGCTCCATCTGGCCCGCAATCGCCGCACACAGCGCAATCAACGTCCTCGGCCTGTTGGCATCCTATGCCCTGGCGTCCTCAGCCGGATGACGGAACCTCGCGCGGTCTGTGGGCGTCGATGCCGCAGAGGACATGCCTTACTTCGGATCGCCGCGCGCCGTGCCCGCTTTGGGGTGGCAGACAGCTGATAGGAGCTCTGTGCACATCTCACGCAAAGCCTGGAAACATGCACTGGTGCTGAGCGCCGTACTGGCCGGTGTTGGCATCGCACTGATCGCCTTTTTGTTGGCGGATCTCCCCGGCGTGGAGGGTGCGGTCAAGGGGGTGATCTATCCGAGCACCATCATCTACGATCGACGGGGACGCCTGCTGTACGAGATATCAGATCCTCGCGTTGGACGGCACGACCCCCTGCCACTTGATACGATTCCAGTCGCTCTGCAACAGGCGACCATCGCCACGGAAGATTCGCGCTTCTACAGCAACCCGGGCGTTGACGCCTGGGCCATCGTGCGCGCTCTGTGGATCAACGTGCGCGGCGGGGAAGTAATCTCCGGCGGAAGCACGATTACGCAGCAGCTTGCACGCAATCTGCTGCTCACCCCTGCGGAGCGCGCGGAGCGCACGCTTTGGCGCAAGCTACGCGAGTCGGTGCTCGCTTTCCGCCTGGCGCGAACTTTCAGCAAAGAGCGCATCCTGGAGCTATACCTCAACCAGACGGACTATGGCAGTATGGCTATTGGTGTGCAGGCTGCCGCTCGAACCTACTTTGGCAAGCCAGTACAGGAATTGGACCTTGCCGAGTGTGCCTTGCTCGCGGGCCTGCCGCAAGGACCATCGCTCTACAACCCCCTGGTAGATCCAGGCGCAGCCCAAGGGCGACAGCGTGTGGTACTCGATCTGATGGTCAAGGCAGGCTACATTTCAGCTGCAGACGCTGAGCTCGCTGCGACTGAGGAGCTCGCACTGGCGCCACTGCCCTTCCCCATTCGGGCACCGCATTTTGTGATGTACGTCTGGGACATCCTGCGTCGCGAGTACGGTGATCAGGCCCTCTACCGCGATGGCCTGCGTGTCCACACCACCCTAGATATCGACCTGCAAGATCGCGCTCAGGAGCTGGTCCGTCTCCAGTTGGAGCGATTGCAGCATCCGATGGATGGCGGGCCATCACACAATGCCAGCAATGCAGCAGTTGTGATGCTGGATCCTGCCAACGGTGATATCCTGGTCATGTCGGGGAGCGCCGACTATTTCGATCCCGCGATCGATGGCGCTGTGAATGTCGCGCTCATGCCACGGCAGCCTGGCTCTGCGATCAAGCCCCTGACTTACGCGGCGGCCTTCAGCAAGGGGCTTAGTCCAGCCACGATGATGCTGGACGTACCCATGTCGTTTACTACCCGCGAGGGCGATGCCTATGCGCCGGTGAACTATGACGGCCAGTTTCGCGGTCCGGTTCTCTTGCGCGAGGCGCTTGGCTCGTCCCTCAACGTTGTCGCCGTACAGGTCTTGCAGTACGTGGGCGTAGAGGGGCTCGTTGCACTAGCGCAAGACCTGGGGATGACCACCTTGCGCGATCCGGAGCGTTACGGACTGGCCCTTACACTCGGCGGCGGCGAGGTTCGACTGCTCGAGCTGACCGCGGCCTATGCGGCCTTTGCCAGGAACGGCTTGGCCGTGCCGACGCAAGCTATCATGCGGATCGAAGATTCCACTGGCAAGGCTATCTGGGAGCCGGAAGTCAGGCCAGACCGGCGCGTGCTGAGCGACGATGTTGCCTACTGGATCAACGACGTTCTGTCAGACGACAGCGCTCGCATTGCGGCATTCGGCGAGGGCAGCATCCTGGCTCTGACGCGACCGGCAGCAGTCAAGACGGGAACAACCACGGACTGGCGCGACAATTGGGCGGTTGGCTACACGCCTGACCTTGTCACGGGGGTCTGGGTCGGCAATGCCGACAACTCGCCAATGCTCAACGTATCGGGCATCAGCGGCGCGGCGCCGATCTGGCATCATGTGATGGACGAGGCGCTTAAGGGCCGACCAGAACTGGCCTTTGCAGCGCCGCCAGACTGGACGGGCGTCACGATCTGCGCCGATTCGGGCTTGCTGCCCAGTGAGCTATGTCCACACCTGCGGCGTGAGTCCTTTCCCAGCGGAAGGCAGCCCACCGCCGTGTGCAACATGCACCTCATGGTGCACGTCAATGCCGAGACGGGGACACTTGCTGATGGGAGCACGCCAGTAGAAAAGAGGCGCCTTGAGCTGGGCTGGGTCCTGCCCGAAACTGCCAGCCAATGGATAGAGCAACAGAACAGGAGGGCTAGCGGGCCGTTGTACCTCATTGAGACCGAAGCATCCGACGCAATCGGAACCGCTGTTCCCCACATAACGCTGACAGAACCCGAGAACGGGGCAGTCTACCGCATATCCACCGGATTGCCCGCTGACTCTCAGCGTATCGCTGTCAGAGCCATGCTCCACAACCTGCCCGCTAGAACACAGGTGAGAATCTACATCGACGGGGAAGAGATACGAGAGTTCGACGAGGGGCCATACGAATACTACTGGACGCTGCAAGCGGGAGGGCATCAGTTTCAGGCGCAGGCCCAGGATCCTTCAGAAAACACGTGGAGCAGTGCAGTCGTCGAGATCACCGTCTTGCCATCGTAGCCTCAGGCGGCTTGACCTAAGAGCCTCCTGCGGCAAGCGGCAGACCTGCGATCTTGACACTGGCGGGCCCCTGCCCGCCCAACAAGCCCGTGCGGTCCTCAAGGCGAATGGAGCGCACAGCCGCCCAGGATGCCGGTCCGGACGGAAAACGCATCGTCAGATCGCGCCAGTCGTCTGGAACCAGCGTAAGTGCGCACTCGTGCTCAACACCCCGCTCGTCTACGATCACTGCAGCAAGGTGCAGGACTCGAGTAGCTTTTCCCCACAGCGGCAACTCCACGGGGCCGTTCAGTTCGCCCGCGCTCAGTTCTCTCTCGATGGCATAGGTGCCGCCAGGCGACATCGTGTAGAGCAATGCCAAGACGTCCTGACCGTGAGGGCCTGCGCCCACCTCTAGTCGCTGCTCCATACCCGGCTGCAGCGCCCGCCAACCCAAGTCTGGCATAGGCTGGCGACACGCCACCAGACACAGCAGTATCAAACCACAGCAGGCTAGCCTGTTCGTTTCACCCTCCGCCCTTGACCCTTTGGGTGAAGGCGATGAGCTGCTCCAGCTTGCCTGCTGCTGCACCCGAGTCAATTGCCTCCTCCGCGCGCGCTATACCCTCGCGCAGACTGTGGGCAATACGGCCCACCAGCAGCGTGGCACCTGCATTCAACGCTACGATGTCCCGTCGCGGGCCCTTCACGCCGTCCAGAATCTCGCGTGTCAGACGCACGTTTAGCTCGGGAATGCCCCCTGCCATGTCGGCCAGCCGCGCCCGGGGCAAACCCAGATCCGATGGGTCGAGGAGGAAAGTCGACACCATGCCATCTTCGTCCAGGCGGCTGACCTTGTTGACCCCGGTCGTCGAGAGCTCGTCCATGCCATCCGCGCCATAGACATCGAGAGCGCGCTCAAGCCCAAGTACCCGTTGGGTGTAGGCCACCGGTTCAGTCAGCGAGCTTGCGTAGACCCCAAGAACCTGTGCCGAGGCGCCTGCGGGGTTGATCAAGGGGTCAAGTACGTTGAGCACGGTGCGGATGCCCAACTCACGTGCGACGTTGAGTGCCGGCTCCAGGCCCGGGTGCAGCAACGGCGCAAACAAGAAACCGATGCCCACCTCATCAATGCAGTCGGCCATTTGCTTTGGCGTCAGGTTCAGGTTCACGCCCATGCGCTCAAGCAAGTCGGCGCTGCCGCATTGGCTCGATACGGAGCGATTGCCATGCTTGGCGATCGCCAAGCCTGCGCCAGCTGCCACAAGAGCAGCCGTTGTAGAGATATTGAACGTTCCGGCACGGTCATTGCCAGTGCCACAGATGTCCACCAGATCCTCGCGTCGGGGTCTCACTGGCGTGATGCCCCGCCGCACTGCCAGCGCACACCCGATTAGTTCCTCGACCGTTTCGCCCTTCATGCGCAGTGCCGTCAAGAATCCGGCCATGAGGGTTGGCGTCGCATCTCCTTCGATCATGGCAGACATGCCCTCTTCAGCCTGTCCTCTGTCGAGAGGCTCACTATTCACCAGACGTCTGACCGCCTCTGTCAATCTGATCACTTTGCACTCGCTTCTAGGCCTGGACTGGCGGTGACTCTACCATCCGGGCACTCAAGTATTCTCCGGATCGCCCCTTGTCAGCGCTTGACCGCAGGCACTGCAGGTTGTTGCATCGCGACGGTTCTTCGCACCGCACGCTGGGCATGTAGCGACCTTGCGCGTCAGAAAGCGAAGGCCTCGTACGGTCACTCGATGATGCTCGCGGGTCTTGGGTGTAGGGGGTTGTGCCGGCATCGCCTCACGCGCTTTGGCAATAAGATCGACGGCAACGGGTTTCGCTCGATCGACAGCC
>DIVN01000131.1:755-12716 GCA_002435875.1 Anaerolineales bacterium UBA6131 | reverse complement strand
AATGCATCTAAGTGGGAAACTCGCCCCAAGATTAGGTCACCCACTCCGTAAGGAGGTAAGACCCCTGGTAGACCACCAGGTTGATAGGCGGCATGTGTAAGAGCAGTAATGCTTTAAGCTAAGCCGTACTAATGGTCGAGGGCTTAATCTCACTTATGTGTGTGTCATCTTCGTAGTGACATTCTGTTCAATTCTTAGGGTGCTAGTCTGCACTCAACCAATCTAATATTTGTTGAACCAAGGTTGTACAGGTTCTTCTGGTGATTTTAGCGAAGGGGAAACACCCTGCTCCATCCCGAACCAGGAAGTTAAGCCCTTCAGCGCTGATGGTACTTGGGGCGCAGGCCCCTGGGAGAGTAGGCCATTGCCAGGAGAACCTTTTTTTGTTGTCTCGGCTAACTGGCTGAACGATCTGGAGAGGTTTGGCAGGCGGCTGCCGCAGTTCTGGTCGCTGTGCTGTGGCTTGTGGTGGGCCGGTCGGGCAATTCTGCCCAGGGGCGATCGCCTGGCGTCGTCGAAAGCCTATTGCTGGCTCGTGGCGGACTTACGCAGGCGTGCTAGAACACGGCTGACCAGCCCAGTGAGCCAGTGGGGCGGCACATCGGTTGGGATAGCTCGCCCATAACGAGCGCGAACGAACGAGTCCGTTAGCTGACGAAGTGCCTCCTCCTCACCACTGATTTCGGGCCGGAGGGTTGTCTCGTATTCCACGGGGCTTTGGTTGAGGCGCCTTGGGTGCCCTGCTCGTGAGGCGTCTGCAAGAAAGCGCAGGTAAATGCGCCTGACTCTCTCTGCCTCGAGATCTGCATCGCGTGAAACCGTGCGATGTGCCAGCCGTGCACTGAGGCTTGACCAGCGGGTTGCCAGGTTGTCTCGTGTTGTCTTCCGTCCGTCGGCTCTTCCCCATCCCAGCATGGCGATAAAGCTGTTCCACAGGTCGACCAGCCACTGCGAGAGGCTTGTGCTCAGCCGTTCCCACAAGTGCGAATGTTTCCACTGAAGTGCAACGTTGTAGAGCAGCAATGCTAGAACTGCCAGTACCGTCACCCAGAAGAGGGTCATGCGCAGCTGTGCCCACCAGGCCGGCATGACTGCCTCCACGCCGGATTGGCTGGCCGGTGGGATCTGGATTTCCGGTATTGGTGGTGGCGTGCGCTCAGGGGAAGAGAATATCGAGAACAACGGACCCAAGAGCCGGTAGAAAAGCGCGTTTATCAGGTAGGTCAGCAAGGCAGCAACCGTCGCCACCAGAAAAGTCAGCCACATGAAAAGGTACAAGCCCGCCTCGGTGCTGCCCGCAGGCATGAGTACAGCGATGATTGAAACCAGGGTCAAGAAGAGCAGCCCCCACGTCACCCAGCGGCGGGAAATGCGCTCTTCAAATGCGATGCCCTGTCTCAGCCATGCCCTGCGCAACAAGGCAAATCGGGCTTGCCCAAAGAGCAGCAGACCAAGCAACAGGTACAGCAGTGGAAGCCAGGTGAAGCGGTTGCGTTCAGCCGAACTCAGCCCGAGCCGATCGGCTACCGCCCCTGTCTGGGCCAAGGCAACGGAGACCATCAGCACGCATCCGCCGGCCAGGAACCTTGCCCCAAGGTCTTCGAACTGCTTGCGGCTGTCCTGACCCGGTGCGTCTGGGTCATCCATCTCATATAACATGTTGGCGATGTCCAGTGCTGCCACCCATAACAGAACCACCAGGACCGAGGCGAAGATGTACTCGCCATCCATGAGGATGCGGATGGGCTGGTCGATCCAGGCGCGGATGGCGAGCTGCAGCCCAGTCAGACCATCGCGCAGGGGGATGGCCAGGCGCAAGACGACCAGTGCAACCGCGAGCTCCAACACAAGCATGGAATTCGAGTGCACCCCCGCTGCCCTTGCCAGGTGCTTTGATGCCAGCGCGTCAATAGTGACGAGCATGCTCAGCACCATCAGGTAAGTGCCGCTCCACGAAGAAAACGCTACCTCTGCCAGGCTAACCCATGCTCCGGCAATGCAGCCTACCATGCCGACGATCAGGAACAGCCGAAAAGGCAGGATATCCCTCTCCGAACGTGAGCTCGATGCCGCAGGGATTGTGGGATCTGTTATGGCCATCGACCGAGTTCCTTCTCGCTGGTTATCCAGTACGCTGGCACACCGATGTTCTCCAGCTGGCCTTTCAAGGCAGCGAACGGCTTGCGCGAATCGGTGGCAATGACCACCACGTTGGCACCCCGCCGTTGCAGGTTCACTATAGACGCCAGCAGACCAACAGAGTCCCCCGCAGTGATCAGAATGACGGTGCTGCCCCAGCCAAGTCCACTGGCCGCCTGTGGTAACCAGTCGGTTATGGGCGTTGTGGGTGCCATGCGTGCCTTGGCGAGAGCTTCCAGAATGAGAATCAGGTGATCACGACCCTGGCCAACCGGGATGGTCTGTAGCCCGACAAGCTCGCTGAGCTGATCCTTCGCCAGAATCGCAACACCCATTGCCTGGCGGAGCTCGGTCAGTCGAGCCGCGATGGACGCCGCGAGCGTGCAGCCCAGCTCTTCTGCTGCGGCACTCGAGCCAAGGTGGTAGTTCGTGGCATTGAGGTCCAGCACGATCATGCAGCGTAAAGCCACTGCTGGCTCGAAGCGCTTGACCTGCAGCCTGGATAGACGCGCGCTGCTGGTCCAGTGTACCGTCCGCAGGCTATCACCGCGCTGGTAGTCGCGAACCCCGAAGAAGCGATTTGGGTCCTGGAACAGCTTGGCATGTACCGGCAGGTACCCGAAGGCCGTGTTGGAGGGCATCTGCAGTCGAGGAAGCGGCACGATCCGAGGATAGACTACGAACCTTTGCGTCGGCCCATGGGCATGCATGTCTGGTGCCAGGCCAAAAAAGTCTCCGGTCTGCAGGGCCAGTGGGCCCAGCTCAAAGAACCCCCGCTGACCGCACTCGAGTGCATAGTTCACCTGTACCGACTCACGCGGCGCCAGTGAAACGATCTGCCTGACAAAATTGGGGGTGTGCAACGCTATGGGCAGACTCTCGTGCAGATATAGCCACAGGACCGGCAAGCGCCAGGTGTTGGTCACACGCAGCGAAACGTCCACACGCTCCCCGCAAAAGGCCCGCAAGGGCATATGGCGCTCCAGGCGCAGCCCACCTAATGTTCTGGCAATCCACAGGCGCGATCCGATCACAAGTGCCACCGACACATAGGCCAGGTAGAACAGCGAATGGCTGCCTGTGGCAAAAGCAAGTATGAGTACAAGAACCAGGACCGTCAGGAGACTCACAGCATGCAGCTCACTGTACCAGCGGGAGTTCTACTTGCTCCATAACTTCGCGCAGAATCAGATCGGCGGTTCGACCACGTATCGCGCTCTCGGGCCTCACCAGGAGCCGGTGGGTGAGGGTCAGCGGTACCATGGCCTTGATGTCCTCTGGCAGGACGTGATCACGGCCACGGATTGCCGCAAGGGCTTGTGCGCTCTTGAAGAGTGCAAGTGAGCCCCTTGGACTGACCCCCAGGGCGACGTCTGCATGCTGTCTTGTTGCGACGACAATGCGCACGATATAGTCGTCAAGCGTAGCATCGACGTGAACATCGCGTACCGCATGTGTCAGCTGCGGTAGAGTGTTGCCGTCCACAACGGACTCGATGGACATGATTGGATGGTCGTGCTGAAGAAGCCGGAGAACAGAACGCTCTTGGTCTGGCTTGAGGTAGCCCAATTTGAGCCGCAGCAGGAACCTGTCCAACTGGGCCTCGGGCAGCGGAAAGACGCCTTCAAACTCTATGGGGTTCTGCGTCGCCAGCACAATGAAGGGATGAGGCAACGGATAGGTGATGCCATCGACCGTGATCTGCTGCTCGCCCATGGCCTCAAGTAGAGCGGATTGGGTTCTGGGTGTGGCGCGGTTGATCTCATCTGCCAGCAAGACGTGGACAAAGGCGGGTCCGGGGTGAAACTCGAATTCTTGCTGCTTCTGGTTAAAGACACTGACGCCAGTGATATCGTTGGGAAGGAGATCAGGGGTACACTGTAGCCTCTTGAAGGTCAGGCCTAACGAGGCTGCGGTGGCACGGGCCAGCATGGTCTTGCCCACGCCGGGCACATCTTCCACCAGCACATGCCCCTCGCACAGCAAGGCCACCAGCACCAGTTCGATGGCGGCGCGCTTGCCGACGATCACCTTTTCGACGTTGTCGANNGTCTTGCCCACGCCGGGCACATCTTGAATCAGAACGTGGCCCTCGCAAAGCAGCGCGACGAGCAGCATCTCGATGGCGGTGCGCTGTCCAACCATCACCGTCTCGACGTTTTCTACAACGGCCTGACAAAAGTCCCGAATGTCTGTCAAACTGACCTCCTCCATCTGACGTGGGTGGGCCTAAGCGTGGATCTGGTCGAGGCAAGGTCTCAATGCCGAACGTGAGCACCTCGCGCCGGTGTTCGCGCCCAAACTGGATCCATACATGTGGGCAGTACGAGTTTGGCCAGCATTATACACCGTTTTGTGTATAGGCTCATTACCAACTGCATTGCCAGACCGATGCGCAAGCACCAGGTGAAAGACGAACCGCCTGAGCCAAGCGACGAATCATGCCCGGGTCCTAACCATGTGGCTGAGCCCATGACCGAGACGGCTCTTGCCTACCTTTGGCATTTGCTCCCGTACACTACTCGGTTTGCGGTGACCAGTGACCTGTGCTACAATCTCGAACTGCCTCGTTGGGGTGTCGTCTAGCGGTAGGACAGCGGACTTTGGATCCGTGAACGGAGGTTCGAACCCTCCCGCCCCAGTTCCCGCAATTTCTGGTGGAGATGGATCCCGCAGGGTGCGAGGATTCATCTCTCTTTTTCGGAGGCTTGATGAGCAAGCTGGGAGTTGTCGTCCTGGCAGCCGGCCAGGGCACACGCATGAAGTCCGCGCTACCCAAAGTGCTGCATCCTATCGCTGGCCGCCCTATGATCCAGTATGTGCTGGACTCGGTCGCAGGGCTAGTTGATCGCCAACCGGTGCTCGTGGTAGGCCATGGGTTCGAGCTGGTGCAGGGCTGTCTCGGCTCGAAAGTCGACTATGCACGGCAAGAGGNNCCAGGTCCTGGTGCTCTACGGCGATATGCCTCTGCTTTCGTCAGAGACGGTGCAAAAGCTGATCCACGCGCACGGAAGCGTACAGTCGCCCCTAACGATGCTTACTTGCATGCGTGACGAGGCAATGGGCTTTGGTCGCATCGTTCGTGATGCGAGAGGCGATATCGCAGCGATTGTCGAGGAGGCACAGGCTACCCCAGAGCAGATGTCTATCAAGGAGCTTAATCCTGGAGTGTACTGCTTCGAGGCCGGGTGGCTTTGGCAACACCTACCAACCATTCCTTTGAGCCCCAAGGGCGAGTACTACTTGACTGACCTCGTTGGCATGGCCGTCCAGGAAGGCCATCGTGTGGGCGGAGTCCTGGTGCACGATACACGCGAGACGTTGGGCGTGAACGACCGCCTGCAGCTTGCCGCAGTTGAGGCGATAGTCCGGCAGCGCATTCGGGACGGACTGATGCGCGATGGGGTGACCTTGCAGGATCCGGGCTCGATCTATGTTGATGCAACCGTCACGATCGGACAGGACGCAGTCATTGGCCCCAACACCCATCTGCAAGGAGCCACGCGGATCGGGTGCAGAACTCACATCGGCCCCAACAGCATCGTTCGCGATTCGACAATCGGCGATGACTGCCGCATCGAAATGTCCGTGGTGGAGGGCGCAACCATGGAGAACAGCGTATCGCTGGGGCCATTCGGCCATCTCAGGAAGGGGGCATACCTCGAAGAAGGCGTGCATATGGGCAACTTCGGTGAGGTCAAGAACTCCCGCCTTGGGCCGCGGGTCCGCATGGGGCATTTCAGCTATATTGGCGATACCAACGTCGAGGCCGACGTCAACATCGGCGCCGGAACGGTGACGTGCAACTATGATGGGACGAACAAGTTTCCAACGCATATCGGCGAGGCGTCTTTCGTGGGCAGCGGCACGATGCTAGTAGCTCCGGTTAACGTGGGTGCCAGAGTGCGCATCGGCGCCGGTTCGGTGGTCACACATGACATTCCGCCGGACAGCGTGGCATACGGTGTCCCGGCCCGTATCCGCCGAGTGTGCTCACGAGAGGATAGCTCTGGAGATAAAGGCGAGGAGAAGCCAGATGCAAGACCAGGAGTTGATTCGACAGGCGACTGAGGCGCGCACACGTGCCTATGTTCCCTATTCCGGATTCCAGGTTGGCGCTGCTTTGCTTGGAGCTTCCGGAAAGGTATACACGGGATGCAACGTAGAGAACGCCTCCTACGGCCTCACTCTTTGTGCTGAACGGACGGCCGCAGTCAAGGCTGTTTCGGAGGGTGAGCGAGAGTTCGTTGCCCTGGCTGTTGTGACGGACAAGGGGGTCTTGCCCTGTGGAGCCTGTCGCCAGTTTTTGGCCGAGTTCGGGCAGGACTTGAGAGTGCTGGTTGCCGACACTGCAGGCATGTGTCGGGAATACCGCTTGTCCGATCTTTTGCCTGATGCCTTCGCAGGAGCCGAGCTGGCCTGAAGATGCTCGGCTTGCTCCATGCATTTGCCGCCTGTGTTAGTCGTGGAAGGCACAGAAAGGCCTGACAGAGACAAACGACGCGTACGCCGCAGTGCTCCTGTACGGCGACTGCCCTGCAGCGTGGATTGACAGAGGAGGGAGAATGGCTCAGAAGATAACTCCTGCCAGCGAAGACTACAGCCGATGGTACACCGAGATCGTACAGGCGGCCGAGTTGGCCGACTATGCACCTGTGCGCGGCTGCATGGTCATAAGGCCGTACGGGTATGCCCTGTGGGAGAATATGCAGAGCGCCCTAGACCGGCGATTCAAGGCTACTGGTCATCAGAACGCCTACTTTCCGCTCTTTATTCCTGAGAGCTTTATTAAGAAGGAAGCCGAGCACGTCGAGGGCTTCTCACCAGAACTGGCTGTGGTGACCATTGGGGGAGGCAAGGAGCTTGAGGAGCGGCTCATCGTCAGGCCGACTTCGGAGACCATCATTAATGCCATGTTCGCCCAATGGATACGGTCTTACCGAGACTTGCCCATGTTGCTCAACCAGTGGTGCAACGTTGTCCGTTGGGAAATGCGCACCCGTTTGTTCCTGCGCACCACCGAGTTTCTCTGGCAAGAAGGGCACACCGCGCATGCCACAGAGAAGCAGGCTCTTGAGGAGACCCTGCGCATGCTCGACGTCTATCGCGACTTTGCGGAGCACGAGGCGGCGATCCCGGTGATTCCAGGGCGCAAGAGTGATACGGAAAAGTTCGCCGGAGCTGTACGCAGTTATACCATTGAGGCGATGATGGGGAACAAGTGGGCACTGCAGTCGGGCACCTCCCACTTTCTCGGGCAGAACTTTGCCAAGGCCTTCGGTACCCAGTTTCTTAACGAGCAGAATGAGCTCGAGTATGTCTGGCAAACGAGCTGGGGCGTGAGCACGCGCATGATTGGCGCAGTGGTCATGGTACATGGCGACGATCAAGGTCTGCGCCTGCCACCCCGCCTTGCCCCTACCCAGGTGGTCATCGTGCCGATCTGGAAGAGTGAAGAAGAGAAAGCGGCAGTATTGATAGCAGCCGATGCCGTCATCGCACAACTCGGGACGGTGCGGTATCATCTGGATGCTCGAGACGACGTGTCTCCAGGCTTCAAGTTCAACGATTGGGAGATGCGTGGCGTTCCGTTGCGCATCGAGCTTGGACCGCGAGACGTGCAGCAGCATCAGGCCATACTGGTACGCCGCGACCTGCCTCGCAAAGAGAACAAGACTACAGTAGGGCTCGATTCCCTGGCAAACAGTGTTGCGGATACCCTCGAATCGATCCAGGCGAACCTTTACCAGCAGGCACTTGACTTTCGTGAGTCAAATACGTCGCATCCTCGCACGTACGCAGAGCTGAAAGAAGCGGAAGGATTTGCTCTGGCTCTGTGGTGCGGTTCAGCGGCGTGCGAAGCAGCAATCAAGGAAGATACCAAGGCAACGATTCGGTGTATCCCCCTCGATCAGGATCGTGAGGTGGGCCCATGCGTCTACTGTGGCAAAGAGGCGCATGAGAAGGCGATCTTCGCCCGGGCTTTCTAAAGATCGCTACACAGAATCATCGGGTTCGTTGTATGCTAGAGGCGAATTGCCTTTCGCCCGGTCAGGCAAGACAAACAGTCGGCTTCGGTTGGGCCGGCTGTTTCGCAGTTAGCATCTGATGATTCGGATCGACGGGCATATGTCTGCGAACGCGAGGAGAACAAGGTGAACGGATTCCAGGCAGGCGATGCCGTCATGATCCTTCTTGGCCGCAAGCGTTTTGTGATGCGTTTGCAGCAAGGCCGCCTTCAACACACGCACGAAGGCCTGATTCGGCATGATGAGTTGATTGGACAACCTCCAGGCATTAAGCTCACCACACACATCGGGAAACCATTCGTTGCCCTCCGCCCCTCTCTGCATGACCTCATCATGAGCATTCAGCGCATCTCTCAGATTATCTATCCCAAGGAGCTTGGTTACATCTTGCTCAAGCTGAATGTGGGCCCAGGAGCAAGGGTGGCCGAGTGCGGCACAGGAAGTGGAAGCCTTACTCTGGCACTGGCGCACATGGTGCGGCCTTCGGGGCGCGTGTATTCGTACGACAAACGTGCGGACATGATAGCGGTTGCCTCAAAGAACCTGGACAATGCCGGGTTGCTTGAGCATGTTGAGTTCCGAGAGCGGGATATCGAGGAAGGTTTCGTCGAGACAGATCTGGATGCCGTGTTCCTGGACGTGCGTACGCCATGGGAGTGTCTTGGACAGGCATGGGCTGCGCTGGCCGAGGGAGGGTTTCTGGGCGCGATTGTCCCTACCACGAATCAAGTCTCCGAGCTGATTGCAGGCCTCGAGGCAAGGGGATTTCAAGATATCGAGGTTTGCGAGCTGTTGCTCCGTTCGTACAAGCCGGTTGCCGAACGCTTGCGTCCCGTCGATCGCATGGTGGCACACACGGGCTTTCTGATCTTTGCACGACGTTTGTCCGATGGTGTTGCACCAGGCGATCTGGGGTGTGCGAGTTCATTGGCTGAGGACGAGACTCGTGACTCTCTCAGCCTAGCCGGCCCGATTGAGTCTGCGGATTCGCAGGGCGTTTGAGGGCCAGGAGAAGCCAAGGCGAGTCGAGTCACGAGACTGGCTTTGGACGTGCTCAAGCCACACGACTTCAAAAGTTGCTGTCTTGCTGGATGAGCAGCCACAGTTGCCTTGTTCCCTTTGGGCGCATTCCCCTGCAGGAGCTCAGGGGAGAGCATAATCCTGGAGGGGCTCAAGATGATCACGGCGGGGCTGGCGTCGGTGTTGCTCAGCTACCTGGTTGAGAAGGTGCTGCGTCCATAGCATGCCAATCTAACCGCGGCCAGTGCTGGAAATGGAGACGAACAGGCAACAGGCTGCCAATCGTGGGCAAGATCAGGTGGTCTGCTGAGCAGCGTCCGACTCCGGCTCGTCTTCGGTCTCCGTGGGCTCCTCATTGAGCAGCTCCCGTGCCAGCTCGGCGTCTTCAGCACGGACGAGCACACGCACCTGACCCAGGCCGTCCATGGTGAGACCGTAGATGAGGCCCGCCGCATCGTATGCCAGCGTGGCGGGGACCCCTGCGGCTTCCAGTTTCGACTTGATCACATGGGCCCTCGGGTGGCCCTGCTCCCGCCAGACTTCGACCAGTTCGCCTTCCTGCGCGTTGCGGGCCTCTTCTGTCACGCCAAACCTCCGTGGATAGCATCTCAACCATTATAGCATAACCCTGCGAGCCGCCGCTGCAAGAGCTTTTCCGACAAGCTCAAGGCTCTCGCTGGCCCGATCGGTTCTGATCGTACGTCCTCACCCGGATGACGAGCAGCATGCCCTCTCGCAGCCGTACCTCGGCATTCGTGCCTGTCATCACGTTGCTGACACCGCGGGCCAGGCCAAGACGGAGCGTGCCGTCATGCAGGGCGTACTCCAGGCCCTGTGTTGTGATGCCCAGCGCATCGGCGGCTAGCGGCAGCAGTGTGACAGTATCGCCAACCTGTCCCTCGAGGTGTACGGCGCAGCCTGCGCGAAGCAGCCAAACTTCGGTATCCCCTGCTGCGATCCTGGCCTGTAGCCCGACAAGCTCAGGCATGGCCAGCAGCAGCACGTTGGCCAGCATGTGGTCCAGCCGGCCGCCAAGTGCCCCGAGCAGGACGATCTCCCGCGCTCCCTCGGCAACGGCGTAGCGGATGGCAAGCTCGGTGTCGGTCTCATCCTTTCGCGATGGGTGCGACACAAATCGGCAGCCCCGTTTCTCCAGGCGAGCCCGCAGTCTGGCTGGCAGCGAGTCCAGGTCTCCGATGACGACCTGCGGCTCTAGCCCCAGTCGCTGCGCCAGTCGGCTGCCCCCGTTCGCGGCAATCACCAGGTCGTCTGGAGACAGGGTCAGACCAGGACTGGCACCGGCACCGATTTCCCCGTTAGCAATGACGATAGCGCGCATGCCACCTCCTCCTAACTTTTACGCTGCATATGCGAGACCGGCGGGCTAGAAGAGCCAGCTAGGGACATCTTGAGAGTGCGCCCAACAGCCTTTCCTTCAGAGCGGCGAACTCGGGCGTAAACGTGACTGACCGATGCCTGGGCCGAGACAGTGGGATGGGCACCTCGATGCACACCTGCGCTGGTCTGGGGCTGAGTACATAGACCTTATCCGAGAGGAAAGCGGCTTCTTCCACATCGTGGGTGATGAACAGGATCGTTTTGTCGAACCGCGCCCAAACATGGAGCAGCCACTCCTGCAACTCCATCCGCGTCAGCGCATCCAGCGCGCCGAAGGGTTCGTCCAGCAGGAGCACCTCGCGCTGGGTGAGGAACGTGCGGAGCAGGGCCGCCCGCTGCTTCATGCCGCCGGAGAGGAGCGCGGGATATGCGTCCGCAAACCCCTCCAGGCCGAACAGGGGGAGCAGTTCCGTAGCCTCGCGGCGGGCCGCCTCTGCGTCCTGCCCCTGCAACTCAGGGCCAAGGATGACGTTGTGGAGCACCGACCGCCAGGGGAGCAACAGGTCTTTCTGCGGCATGTACCCCACGCTGCCCGCGCGGCGCTGCACCGCATGACCGTCCAGCAGCACCTGCCCCTCGTCCTGCTGGAGCAGGCCGCAGATGATGTTGAACAGCGTGCTCTTGCCGCATCCGCTGGGGCCGATGATGGACACGAACTCCCCCGCGGCGGCGTGGAGGCTCACGTTCTCCAGCGCCTTCAGGGGCGCGCCGTTGACCCGGAATCCCTTGGTGATGCCGGTCAGTTCAATTTTGCACGGCCCATCATGGCAGGAATTCATTGGTGAACGCCTTGTCGGGATCAAACGTGCCTGCGATGAGGCCATTGGACTGCATCCACTCGCCGAATACGCGCCACGTGTCCCTCTTCTGGACGCCCCATGACGCAGCATCAGCCTGGTAGCGCGGGCTGAGCCACTCCTGCGAGCGGCGCACCAGTTCGGGGTCGCTTTCGGGCGAGTGCTTCAGTAGGATTTCGGCAGCCTCGGCGGGGTTCGTAATCGCGTACTCATACCCCTTGGCAGTGGCCGCCATGAAGCGCCGCAGGAGGTCTGGCTTGTCCTGGATGGTCTTCTCGCCCGCGATGACCACCGGCGTGTAGTAGTCGGGCACGCACGACCCGTACAATGGGATGGTGTTTAGTTCGTACCCCTTGATTTGCGCCTGCACACCGTCCCACGCCAAGAAGATCCAGGCAAGGTCTACTCGCCCGCCCAGAAGCGCCGGGAAAGTGTCGAACCCCACGTCCACGAACTCCAGTTTGCTGAAGTCGGCCCCGTCACATTCCATGAGGCCGCGGATGACTGCTTGCTCCAGGGGCAGGCCGTACGCGGCATACGTCTTGCCCTCGAAGTCCTTAGGCCGTGTGATGCCCGCG
>DIVN01000131.1:0-688 GCA_002435875.1 Anaerolineales bacterium UBA6131 | reverse complement strand
TTCAGTGCGGCGGCGGGATCCGAGGGAATCTGAATCTCCAGGTCAATCCCCTGTTCCTTGTACCACCCTTTGTCCAGGGCCACGTAGAAACCCGTGTGATTCGTGTTCGGCACCCAGTCCAGCGACAGGGTCGCCTTTGTCAGATCGGTCTTGGCAGGGCCGCACGCCGCCAGTAAGCTGGCAACGATGCCGAGTGCTGCTAACCATTGTCGTCTCATGGATCACCTCCTACATCTCTTCCCACACTTCTTCGCGCGCTTTGGTGTAGAACCAGGGCAGCATCGCGCGCTCCAGAACGACGACTGCCAGAAACAACGCCAGGCTCAGGGCGGAAACCACGGCGATAGACGCGAACACCCAATCTGTGCGGAACGAATTGGAGGCGCGGAGCATGAAGACACCCAATCCGCGGCTGGCCCCTACCCACTCACCGATGATGGCCCCGACGACGCTGTACGTGATCGCGACCTTGATGCCTGTGAATACGCTTGGCAGCGACGCAGGCACGCGCACCTTGAGGAAGGTCTGCCGCCGCGTGGCTCCCATGGATTGCAGCAACGAGATCAAGTCCGGGTCGGTGGAGCGCAGGCCGTCGGCGGCCCCCACGACAATGGGGAAGAAGCAGACCAGCCCCACAACGATGACCTTCGGCAGCAGGCCGTATCCGAACCAGATGACCAGCAGCGGC
>DIVN01000147.1 GCA_002435875.1 Anaerolineales bacterium UBA6131 | reverse complement strand
GGGCTTTCGCAGCAAATAGTGCAACCCAGATGAACTGAAGCCGCAACCCACTGGAATAGAGCGGCGCACCTCGACCAAAGGGTGCGCCGCTTTGTTTTTGCCTTGAGATTCCCCCCCGCCTAAGATATGAGCGACCCACTCTATCCGGGAAGGGAGGAATCTCATGAGCAAATGTACACGGAAGCGACTGACAGCGCAAGCTGTCGAGGAAGCGATGGCGCGGCACGACGGGCTGGTCCACGCTTTCATCCAGCGTCAGGGAGGGGGTGATATTCCGTACGAGGAAGCGCTGCAAGCGGGTCGGGTCGGCCTATGGTGTGCGATCGAGGGCTATGACCCGCAGCGGGGGACAACCTTTTCCACGTACGCCTGGGTGGCCATCTACCGCCACATTCATCGCCGGGCCAAGGAACTGAGCCGAGAGACCGCTGTCGGAGAGCAGGAGATGCCCACAGCCTGGGTTGCGCCGGGCCCTGCGGAGGAACTGATGGCGAAATTCACCCAAGAGGCCCTGCACGATCTAGNNAGGGGTTTTTCAGCGCTCTCCTAGTCGGTCAGCTCCCCGAAGGTTTTCGCCGGGTGATCGTTGGCCGGTACGGTCTGGGAGATCAGCCGCCATGTATGCTAAAGGAGCTGGGGCAGGAGTTGGGACTCAGCAGCGAGCGGGTGCGACAACTGCAGCAAGAGGCGCTCGCTTGGCTGCGCCATCCGGCTCACTCCTGGCGCCTGCGTCAACTGCTGGGTAAGAACACGGTGGCGGACTATCGGTGTGCTCTGGCCCAGAACGCGGCACTGCGGCGTTCTCGGAGGAAGAAACGATGAGCGCGCCCAAGACAGCTACAGCCATTGAGAAGCGGGCGGCTGCGCCAAATCGGGAGGCCCTGGCCCCCTTTGCCCTGCACAAACTGAAGGAGACGCTGCCGCTCGTCTTGTCATGCGACCCCAACCTGCCCCCCTCTCCAAAACCGCACTATCGCTCGGTCTACCGCTACCAAGGCTTAGACGATCTGAACGAGGAGACGATACAGACCTTCTCTCCCTTCGAAATCGGCGTCCGGCTC
This sequence comes from Anaerolineales bacterium UBA6131, assembly GCA_002435875.1. Classification (GTDB taxonomy): domain Bacteria; phylum Chloroflexota; class Anaerolineae; order UBA2200; family UBA2200; genus UBA6131. The sequence continues at coordinate 2,489 of DIVN01000147.1, read as the reverse complement.
TTTGACTACAGCTCCCTGGAACCCCGTCTGGCCGCCCACGTCTATCAGGCCTCGGCCAAGGGACAAGTGCCCTTTCATCCGGTGAGCATGTACCTGTTGAGCCTCAACCGGCGGGAGCGGCGGCTTTCCCGTCACGAGGTGCTGCGCATCCTGCGCCATCCAGCCGATGGCCAGACCCTGCGGCACTGTACAGGGTTTGAGGACGATTTCCCCAGCGAATCCGGCTTGCGCTACTTTGAGGGACAGCTCACGCCTGCACTGCAGCAGGAAATCAATGCCCTCCAGTTGGATGCACTCTACCAGGCAGGTCTTCTGCCCAGCCAACCAGAGACAGGCGACAAAACAAAGGCGACCCTCTCCTTTGACGGCATGCTGCACCATGCCCGTTCCCGCCTGCGCTGCTCCAGCGTGAAAGCAGGCTGCTACGAACCGGCGCCCCGTCTGTGTCCTGCACAAGAGAAAGGGAAGCAGGGATGTGAGTGCAACGAGGAAGAGTGTGCCGACATTTGTCGGCATGCCACGCCCCGGGATCCAGAGGCCCGCTTCATTGTCTACACGGGCAACAACAAGCGGGCCAGGACCAGTCCCAACACTCCCCTCGAGACGCGCAAGGAACATTCCCGTGTGAGCCGAATGGTCTATGGCTATTACAGTTACGCCGGTCAGCTCCTGGATGTCAAACTGGCCACCTACTGGACCTTACCTGCTGCTTTCGGTTCAGCTACCTGCGGCGATCCGGCCCTCTTTCCGGACAACTTGGCCTATCTCCAGAGACGATTCCCCTGGCTCAAGGTCGGCGAAGTCCTGGCCGACGCCGGGGCTTGCGAACAGACCTGCCTCGATGCCATCTGGAACGCGGGCGCGCTGCGCATGGTCGACATCTGCGCCCACAAGGCTGACGACGACCCGGACACGCGCTTGACGCGGGGGTATGATCAGAACGGGCATCCACTCTGCCCATTTGGCTATGTTCTGCACCCCAATGGCTACGACCATCGACGACGGCGGGCCAAATGGCGTTGTGCGAAGCGATGCCAGCAGGGTCCCGAAAGACCCGTGCCCCAGTGCGACTACTTGATGACCAAGCACAAGCACGGCTACACCACCACGGTCGGTCGCACCCACGCCGACGGCTCGGTCCGGCTGGCTCGGGAGATCGCCTATGGCACTCCCGCCTGGAAGGAACGCTTTGGCCGCCGTAACTGCGCCGAGAGTCGCAACAGCATCCTGGAACGGTTAGGACTCAAGCGCATGCCCGTCCACGGACTGGCTCCCTGCCACGTGACCGTCCTGCAGGGTGACTTTGTGGCCAACCAGAATACCCTGGTCCGGCTGATCCGCGAGGCAACTGCTCTGAGGTAGCATCGTCAGCTTGAGCCGTTCCATCCCACCCCTCTCAGCTCAGCTTCTGAGTGGGGTATTGCCCCCTGCCGCCAGCCTTTACATTGTGGCTCTTATCCGTCTCTTGCGAGATTCAGGGCGCTCGGATCCCCTTCCTGGCTGTCGGGGTGCCTACCTGTTTGCCTGACTCGCTGCGCACGGCAGGTCCATCCGCTGCGCAATGGCGGCCCAAAAACCGCTCGCTACCTCCTCCAACCCAGGGCCGGCGTGGCCTGCCCCAACTTCTGGGCCAACAAGGAATGCTACTCCCACTGCTTGTGTTTGACATCATCCACCCGCTGCGAAAGCCCCTCCGGCTCTGGGCTTGTCAACCAGCCCGGTTGGTGGTACACTGCATGCGGGGATCTCAGAATCCCAACTCTGTCTCATAAGGAGATTTTTCATGAAGGTAACCCTTGATAGCACCCTCGGCACGCTCTTGGATAACCCCCAGGCCCGGGCTGTGTTGGACCAGTACGTGCCCGGGATTTCCACGAACCCGCTGGCAGGGATGGCCAAAGGCATGTCGCTGCGCATGCTTCTCGCCATGCCGCAAGCGGCACAGCTTGGTCTGACTCAACAACTGGCCGAGCAGGTGCTTGCCGAGGTCAACAAGAAGCTGTAACTGCGGCCCGATCCCGGCCCGCGCCCGAAGCTGCTTGCGCCCTGGTGCTGAGGCTCAGCCCTCAGCGCTGGGGCGCCTTGCCGCGTCCCCTCCAAGCTGGTTCTTGCCCGCCTGGCGCTGCGGCCCTTTCCCGGCGACAGGGATTCGAGGCCCCTTCGGGGCACTTCTCAGCCTGCCCGTCCTTTCATCCCTCGGCCGAGTTTCCCTTCTTTTCGATCTGTGCTAGACTGAACAAGGCAGGCGGCCGAGGGTCCGCGAGAAGCGAAGCGGGATCGCGCCTGTTGGCCGTAGGGTGGACGTCAACGAGGGCCAGAAATGATGCGCCTCCTTATCGGCCATTCGAGGCGAGAACGGCTCGTGGTAGCGTTCACGGAACGCGAGGACGTGATCCGCATCATCAGCGCCCGGACGGCGGACCGGGAAGAACGGGAAGACGATGAAAACGCAAGACGATGATCGGGTACAAACTTCAGGTGAGCTGCGC
>DIVN01000042.1 GCA_002435875.1 Anaerolineales bacterium UBA6131 | reverse complement strand
GTCGGGCGCGCGTCTGACGGTTTCTCTGTCATGAAGCTGCCAGACGCGCGTTGTTTGTGTTACGCCGTCGCGACATTCGATGGCGGTGCGATGGCGGCGCTGGCGAAATGTCGGGCACGCGCTGCGGTCGTTTGACAAATGCCGCCGATTGAGGTATCCTGCTGCGTGGTCAGACAAGCAGAACGGCTGAGCAGTCAGTCCGCCCTGGGGGAGGCCAATGATGGAGTACTTCCAGCCGGTGGTCATACAGCGTAGCTCCGACAGCACAGTTCAGCAAATCCTGGCACTTATCCAATCCGGCAAGTTGACGGCCGGCGATCGGCTGCCAGGACAGCGCGAGATGTCGATCCTCTTGAACGTTGGTCGTTCTTCTGTCCGCGAAGCCTACCGTACCCTGGAGGCTTTCGGTGTCCTCGAGACTCTCTCTGGCAAGGGCACCTTTGTTCGCTCCGCTTCCCTCTCGCACCTCAGCTCAAGTCTGGCTCTTTGGCTGGCAGATCACGGGACGCAGGTGCTGCAAATCCTGGAGGTGCGCCAAGCTATCGAATCCAAGGCCGCCGAACTTGCAGCCACGCGGGGTACACCCGAAGCCCTGGACGCCTTACGCCGCTGTCTGGATGAGATGATGAATGCCGTCTCGTCCGGTAGAGACCAGGATCTGCCCAGGCTTGATGCCAGGTTTCATCGTTTGATCAGCCAGGCTGCGGACAACGATCTGCTCTTAAGCCTACAGGATAGCATTGCCGATGTGGCGCTACCGAGTCGCAATGCGATTCTCGAGCTGCCCGGACGACCTCGGCGCTCTTTGGAAGACCACCAGCGCATTGTGCAGGCCATTATTGAACACAAGCCAGCCGAGGCTGCCAAGGCGATGTCGCGCCATCTGAGCGGCGCAATGGAACAGATTGCTGCGACCATGCCAGACGCACAGCATCAGGAGCGGCACCTTGCAGATTCCGAGATTGCCGCGTCAAGCTGACGGACAACTCTGCCCCCTGCTCTTGATCGCTGTTCACGCGCGATACATGTGATGCACCATCCGTCTGCAGACGGGAGACCGTTTCCCGGCGCTCTCGGACTGTACCTGGATGTAAAGCTCTTACGTGTTGGCCAAGCCCAACCCTCGAGCTGGGCTGCGAAAATTCACCGGGTAGTTCTTGCCCTACACAGGAGGACAGCGACATGAGACTTGAGGGCCAGGTAGCATTGGTGACCGGTGCGAGTTCGGGCATCGGCCGTGCGATCGCTGTGCTCTTTGCCCGCGAGGGGGCTGAACTTGTCTGTCTTGACGCTCAGCCAGACTCGCGGTTGGCGGAGGAGACCCCATCTACTGTCGAGCTCATCCACAACGCGGGTGGCAAGGCCACTTTCGTACTCGCGGACGTGACCAGGCCAGTTGATCTGAAGCGTGAGCTAGCCGGCGTTCTGGAGAAGCACGGTCGCGTTGGGGTACTGGTGAACAATGCGGGCATATTCGTGCGTAATGCCATCACGGACGTGTCTCTTGAGGAATGGGAGAGGGTACTTTCCATCAATCTGCGAGGCTATTTCTTGACTTGTCAGCAGCTCATCCCACACATGATTGAGCATGGCGGTGGAAGCATTGTCAACGTCGGCTCGATCCATGGCATCAGAGGTACCGGTACTGCAGCAACGTACTGTGCATCCAAGGGCGGCGTGGAGAACCTGACCAAGCAGCTGGCTGTGGAGTATGCGCGGCATCGCATCCGGGTCAACTCAATCGCCCCTGGGGTGATTCAGACAGCGATGTCCAAGCCATTTCGAGAGACACCCGAGATACTTGCCGAGTACAAAGCGCGGACCCTGCTCCCACGGCTTGGTGTGCCGATGGATGTCGCCTATGCCGCGCTCTACCTTGCTTCTAACGAATCCGACTTTGTGACTGGTCACACGTTGATCGTGGACGGGGGATGGACGATCTGGTGAGCACTCTCACCGATGTGCTGGGCTGATTGGAGAACGGAGGCTGAGCATGTTTGATCTTGCTATCCAGGGTGGGACAGTCATCAACGCCGATGGCCGCTGCAAAGCAAATGTGGGTGTAAGTGAGGGCCGAATCGTGGCTCTCTCCGCAGAGCCGCTCAAGGCCAAGAGGGTCATCGATGCCAGCGACTGCTGGGTATTGCCTGGGGTCGTGGATGCTCATGTGCACTTTGACCTGTCGCAAGGTCAGGGGGCCGATGCGGATCGGACCTGTGACGACTATGTTTCTGGACCGCGCTCAGCAGCGCTTGGTGGTGTCACCACTTTCATCGACTTTGCCATCCAGAAGCAGGGGCGTCGAGCGATGGAAGAGATTCGCTCGCGGATTGCGCGCGCTGCAGAGGGGTCGTGCATTGATTTTTCCTTTCACGGTGGCTTAACCAACGCCAACCAGAGTACCCTCGATGAGGTCGCCTCGCTGGTGGATCTAGGCGTAACCTCGTTCAAGATTTTCATGGCCTACAAGAAGTGGGGCTTTGGGGTCGACCTTGGCTTTGTAATGCAGGTGATGCGCGAAGCGGCACGTTGTGGCGCGATGATCTGCGTGCATGCCGAGAACGACGAAATCATCGAGTCATCGCGCGCATACTACCATGAGCTCGGGCATCGCGAGATGATCTACCATTCACTCAGCCGCCCCCCGGTCAGCGAGGAGATCGCGATGCTTGATGTGTTGCTGGCAGCGCGAGAGACAAGGTGCGCGGTGTACTTTGTCCACGTGACCACAGAAGGGGGCCTGAAGGAGATCGCCAAGTATCGCCGCCACGGACTCAGTGTCTTTGCCGAGACCTGTCCACACTACCTTGCGTTCAATGACAGCGTGTATGCAGGTGAGGATGGAGTGATGTACACGATGACCCCACCCTTGCGACCGCCGGGCCACAGCGAGGCGCTCTGGCATGGCGTGGTGGGTGGGGACATCGATGTTGTTGCCTCGGACCACAACAGCTTTTCTGCCAAGCTCAAGCACAAGGCGACGGGATTTTTCGACGTGGCTCCGGGACTATCCGGAACCGCGACGTTGTTCCCCTATCTGTTCACGCACGGCGTAGACGCAGGCCGCATTTCGCCAGAGCGGCTCGTGGCCCTGCTGTCGACCCATCCTGCGCGCATCTATCGGGTTCCGAACAAGGGCAAGGTCGCCATCGGCTATGATGCCGACTTGTTGGTGGTCGACCCCCGCAAGACCTTCACAGCGCGTGCGGCGGACCTGATGATGGGGGAGGGCTACACGATCTTTGAGGGACAGCAGATGAAGGGTCGGCCGCTGTTCACTTGCTGTCGAGGCGAGGCGGTAGTGGAAGAGGGCCGCTTTGTAGGAGAGGCCGGTCGTGGACGTTTCCTGAAGCGTCTGCCGGTCTCCTAGATCAACGGATTGTGAGGAGCCGCAGTGATTATCGACGAGAGCCTTTGTACCCGCTGTACCGAATGCGTTGCCTACTGCCCGGTGCAGGCCATACACATCCACAAGGCAGAGAAACGTGTGCAGGTCTCGCTCGACGAGTGCGTCGAGTGCGGCGTGTGCCTGCGTGCCCAGGTGTGTCCCACAGGCGCGCTGCAGCAGCAGCCGCTGAGTTGGCCGCGTACCATTCGTAGTGCCCTCAGCGACCCCCTGGTTGTGCACCCCGAGACCCGCATCCCTGGGCGGGGCACCGAAGAGATGAAGACGAATGACGTTACTGGCCGCTATCGAGTGGGGAGGGTAGGGCTCGCTCTGGAGATGGGACGTCCTGGCGCAGGGGCCGGCTTCCGCGATATTCAGAGGGTCGCGCAGAAGATGGCTACCCTGGGCGTTACATTTGAGCCGCTCAACCCGGTCACCAAGATGATGTCCGATCCGACTGCGGGAACATTTCCGCGCGAGATACTGGGCGAGCGTGTGCTCTCGGCCATCATCGAGTTTGACTTACCCGTTGCGCAACTTCCGCAGGCCATTCAAGCAGCCCGCGAGGTCGCTCAGGAGATCGACACCGTCTTCAGCCTGGATATCTGTGCGCTGGTTCACGGCAATGAGAAGCTACCTCTGCCCGATCTGATCCGGCAACAGGGACTCGAGCCTTCACTAAATGGCAAGACCAACGTGGGGCTGGGACGTCCAATCTTTGATTTTGCTCTGGCTGCGGAGGGACAGGTCTCGTGACTCATACACTGCACCGTTCGGGATCAAGAGAGAGCTTGCAGGACGACTATATCGTGTTCGCTATGTCGGCAAAAGGCATGAATGAGCGTGGTTCGGCTCCCAAGTTGCAGGAATTCCTGAAAATGGCCCTGAAGTACAATCCGACGAACTACGGGGATATGAAGACTGGCAATTCCCTGGTCAAGTCCGACGCGCAGCTGATGGATGGGGTTCAGGACGTCTCGATCGTACATGCTGTCTTTCACGATACCGATACAGTAGCGGCGCTCTTGAACGACCTCGCCAGGGCTGACCTTGGGGTCTCTGTCGTGGTGTCTGGGCTGACCGATGAGGCGGCGCAATGCTGTCATCACGCCCACCTGGAGCCGCATACAGTCGAGTACTCTTTGGGCATCTGGGGCAAGACAGAACTGCTTCCTGAGCCCGCGATTCGTGATGTGACCACAATGTGCGGCCACGGCCAGGTGTCGGCCGGTCTGGTGCAGAGGCTTGTGAAGCAGATCAAGCGCGGCAAGCTTACGTGTGAGCAGGCCGCGGACCTCTTGGCCAAACCGTGCGTCTGCGGGGTGTTCAACCGCAAGCGCGCCGCGGCGCTTCTGCAGAGGATGGTAGAGTCATGAGCACACCTTCTGGCACTGAGGTTTCTGCGGTTCTGGAGGCTCCTGGGCGCTTCGTTCTCAGAGAGTTCGCCATCCCAGAGATCGATGAGGACTCGTTTCTTCTCAAAGTCGACCTGGTCACGATTTGTGGTGGTGATCCGATCGAGTACGAAGGGCGCAATGTCAAGACGCACTTCCCGCTCATCCTTGGACATGAGGTTGTGGGCACCATTGCTGCGATTGGCGCGTGCGCTGCAGAGCGCTACGGCGTAGAAGTGGGTGACCGGGTCAGCGTGGAGCCGTATGTCTTGTGTGGCACCTGTCGCCCATGCCTGACGGGCTATTACCAGTTCTGCGAGCACAGTCGGGTCTATGGTGTCAACGTCACCTGTGACACGCCGCCCTACCTTTGGGGTGCGTACGGGCAGTATCTCTACGGCGCACCAGGCTCTCGTGTGCACAAGGTGAACAAGGATGTGCCCCTCGAGGCGGCGGTGCTCTCCTCGGTGTTGGGCAACGGCGTGCGTTGGATTCGCACCCTGGCCCAGGTCCGTTTTGGCGAGTCCGTGGTCGTCCTGGGCCCCGGCGCCCAGGGCCTGGCCACCGTTGTAGCGGCGAAGGAAGCAGGCGCGGGCTCGATCATTGTCGCCGGCCGTACGCGAAACCCACAAAAGTGGCAATTGGCATCCGAGTATGGTGCCACGCATATCGTTGACATGTCGCAGGTCTCGGACCCTGTCGCGCGCATACGGGAGATCCTGGGCGGTAAGCTGGCCGATGTGGTTGTCGAGTGCACGGGTGCGGCCGACATCATGCAACTAGGGCTGGAGCTGACTCGCCCAGTCGGCCGCTACGTGCTTGCTGGTACGTGCGGCTACGACCGCGTTCCGCTGATTACCGACATGATCGTCTTCAAAGAGCTCCAGGTACTCGGTGGGCTTGGCCAGTCGTGGGACACGGAGGAGGCTGTGCGCATCATCAATAGCCGGCGCTATGCGCTGGAGAAGATGGTCACGCACACATTCCCACTGGCCCGTGTCGGCGAGGCCATGCGCTTCTTCATCGAAAACCGCACTGAGGCGATCAAGGTCGCGCTCCAGCCCTGGTAGATGGGCGCACGCCGACAATGTCGGGCATGTTCGCTTGAGATAGGGGGTAGCGTTGCAGCAGATCAGAGCGCTCGTCTTGAAAGGAACCTATCGCGACTCGATGGTCATGATGCGGCTGTCGAGCCGGCTGTTGACCATGGGCGGTGTCAAACAAGCGATGGCCATGATGGCCACTCCTGCCAACAAGGCTGTGCTGGCAGAGGCTGGCTTGTTGGTTTCGGAAGTGGAGGCGGCCGAGCCCAATGATCTCGTCATTGTCGTCGCCGGCGAAGCTGTGGGGCAGCTTGACCTGGCTCTGGGCAGCGCACAGGCCGCCCTGAGCGAGGCCGACCGTCAGACCCCAGGTGTTTCGACGCCACAGTCGGCAACTACCTTGCGTGATGCCNNCGCGACGACTCCGGTGCCAACGTCGCCTTGATTTCGACTCCGGGTACCTATGCTGCTGCGGAGGCCCTGAAGGCACTCAAACTGGGTCTGCACACGATGATCTTTAGCAGTGACGTCTCTCTGCAGGACGAGATCGCGCTCAAGAAGATGGCGCGCAAGCGGGGCCTGTTGGTCATGGGGCCAGACTGCGGCACGGCGATACTGGGTGGATATCCACTTGCTTTCGCCAACGTCGTGCCCCGAGGTGACGTAGGCATCGTAGCAGCATCTGGCTCTGGTCTGCAAGAACTCTCTTGCCAGCTGAGCCGGCATGCCTTGGGCGTCTCGCAGGCTATCGGTACTGGTAGCCGCGATCTTTCGCGCGAGGTGGGCGGTATCACCATGCTGCAGGGCTATGAGGCTCTGCTGGCCGATGAGAACACGCGGCTGATCGTGCTGCTCTCCAAGCCGCCTCATCCAGAGGTTGCGCAAGATCTCCTCCACCACTGTACTGGCGAGGGCAAACCCTTGGTCCTCTGCTTCTTGGGGATGGATGCTGAGCACGTCATCACCGGGGAGCGCCGCCGGGTTGTGCGCACGATTGAGCAGGCCGTGCAGGCTGCCCTGGCCCTTCTTGGCAAGGGGCCCTCGGCGCCTCCGCTCGGCCTTTCACCCGAGCTCGCTGAGCGAGCCCAAGAGGCGCGTGCGAAATTGCAACCTGCACAGCGCCATATCCGCGGCCTGTTTTCTGGTGGCACATTGTGCAGCGAGGCGCAGGTGGTCTTGTCTGACCTGGGCCGGGCGGTGTACTCGAACGTGCCGTTGCGTCCGGAGCTTCACGTTGCCCAACAACCATCCGCGCCAGGCGATGTGCTGCTTGACGTGGGTACCGAGGAATACACGGTTGGCAGGCCGCATCCCATGATCGATTTCCGTGCCCGTCGGGCGCAGATTACACACCTTGCGGACAATCCAAACGTGGGTGTTCTGCTGCTCGACGTAATTCTTGGCTACGGTGCCCATGCGGATCCCGCGGGCGAGCTGGTCCCGGCTATCCAGGAGTTGTCAGAACGGGCAGCGCGTGTGGGTCGTCACGTAGTCACCGTGGCGAGTGTCTGTGGCACAGTAGGGGATCCCCAGGGTCTCCGTCCGACCGAGCAGCGTCTGCTCGAAGCTGGCGTTCTCCTCGCGCCGAGCGCGGCGCAAGGTGCTCGGCTGGCTCATGCCATCGTCTCATAAGGAAAGCTGCCATGTCATCGAAAACAGAGACCTTGATCAAAGAAGGCCCGCGCGTGGTGAACATCGGGCTAGACTCGTTCGCCGACAATCTCGCCTCCTTGGGCGCGCCAGTCACCCGTCTTGATTGGCGGCCGCCAGGCGAGGGGGACGCCGAGCTGGCGCGGCTGGTTGCCGAGCTGGCAGACGATACGGAGGGAGCGGGGGCACTCATCCGCGAGGCCAATGGGGTGGCGCTCTCGCGCTTCCTTGCGGCCCGCCCGATGTGGGTTGGCATGGCCCGAGCCATCGACGTCATCCCGGGCATGGATGACCACACTATCTTGCACGCCGGCCCCCCTGTTGATTGGGATGGCATGTGTGGGCCCATCAAAGGTGCGGTGGTTGGGGCGCTGCTGTATGAAGGCTGGGCGCGCTCCGAGAAGCAGGCCTGGCGGCTTGCCGCTAGCGGGCGAATACGCTATTCGCCCTGCAACGACCACCAGGCAGTCGGGCCCATGGCTGGCATCATCTCTCCCAGCATGCCGGTCATGGTGGTACGCAATGAGACTGCAGGAAACATCGCGTACGCGACGATGAATGAGGGTTGGGGCCGTGCCCTGCGCTTTGGTGCCTATGACCCGCCCGTCATCCGCAAGCTCAAGTGGATGGAAAAGACCCTTGCACCGGCACTCAAAGGGGCAGTGGAACAGATGGGAGGCATCGACGTCCGGTCGATGACCGCCCGTGCGCTGCATATGGGTGACGAGTGCCACAACCGCGACGTTGCTGCCACAACGCTTCTTTTCCGCGATCTGACGCTCGCGCTGGCGGGCACGGTGCGGTCGCGCAGTGTCCTTGCCTCCGTGTTGGATTTCCTTGCCCATCAGGAGCACTTCTTCCTCAATGTCTCGATGGCGGCGTGCAAAGCTGCCCTTCAGGCGGCGGAAGGCGTGCCCAATAGCACGATGGTCACTGTGCTGGCGCGCAATGGGCGTGAGCTGGGACTGCGCGTGAGTGCGCTACCAGATCGCTGGTTTGCCGCAATCACCGGAACTGCGGAAGGGCTCTTCTTCCCTGGATATTCGGCTGCCGACGCCAATCCTGATATCGGCGATAGTGCCATCTCGGAGGCCGCTGGCATCGGTGCTTTCGTCATGGCCACTGCGCCTGCCATCACCCAGGTGATCGGCGGGACGACAGAGACCGCGCTCGCGGCTACCCAAAACATGTATCGCATTACCCTGGGTGAGAACCCCAACTATACTCTGCCGATCCTGGGCTTTCGCGGTGGTCCTGCAGGCATCGATGTGCGCCGTGTCGTGGAGACCGGCATCACTCCCTTGATCGATACGGGTATCGCCCACAAGGATCCGGGTCACGGGAGCATTGGTGCAGGCATCGCCAAGGCGCCGCTGGCCTGCTTCAACGAGGCTTTGCGGGCGATGGCTGACCACGTACGCAAAGCTGTGGACAAAGGAGCAGGGCTGTGAACAGCGACCTGAAGAGACGTCTGATCGAGCTGACCGAGATCCCCGCCGTCTCCGGCTCAGAGCAGAGCATGGCCCGGAAGATGTTCTTGGCCCTGAAGCCTCTGGCCGACAAGACAGAGATTGATCAATTTGGCAATGTCACGGCGACCCGGCATGGGCCCAAGGAAGCTCCGAGCTTGATGATTACCGCGCACTCTGACGAGGTCGGAGGCATTGTCACGTCGATTCTGCCCACAGGTTTCCTGCGCTTTCAGACCCTGGGCGTGGTTGGCTTGAAGGCGCTGCCGGCCGCCAATGTCCTCGTTAGCGGGCACCTGCGAGGGGTGGTTGGCGCGCCGTCGTCCCACCTCAGCGACGGGGCAGAGAATGATCGCGCGAAGGGGGAGAAGGACCTCTTTATTGACGTGGGGGCCCGCGATGCGGCTGAGGCACGTGCATGGGGCATCAGGGAGGGCTCTCCGGTGACCTTCTTCAATCCGCTGCACGAAGTTGGGCAGGGCGGGCGCCTGTGCGGCAAGGCGATTGACAACCGCATCGGTTGTGCGATTCTCTGGCAGCTGCTGTCCGATTTGCAGGGCACGCCGTTGCCGCTGACCTTGCACATCGCTATCACTGTGCAAGAAGAAGTGACCATGAGCGGCGCAGGCATGGTCGTCTATCACACTCGTCCTGACTTCGCCCTGGCCGTTGATACCATGCCCGCCGCCGACACGCCTGACAACGATGCTGCTGACTGCACGTCCGTTGGGCTTGGCCGCGGCGTCGTATTCCAGCTGGCGGAGGGAGTACCGCGCGCCTTTCGTGGCACGCTGGTTCATCCGGCGATACGGGACCTGCTGATCCGCACGGCCGAAGAGGAGGGCATCCCGTATCAGCTCTCAGCGTTGTACGGACATTGGACCACCGATGGGGCCAGGATCTACAGTGCGCGCGGGGGGATTCCCTGCGGGCTTGTCTCGGTTCCCAGACGTTACTCGCATACGGCCTCTGAAGTGCTGGATCCGGCCGATGCGGAGGCTGCCTTGCAGGTCCTGCGTGCTGTCGTGCTGCGTACCGGCCCCCGCGTGAAGCTTAGCTTTGTCGACGGACTGGAAGAGCAATCGGGGATTGCGACCGCGCTGCCAACTGGCTGACAGGGCGGCTTGGCGTGGGGCTTGCGCTTTGGGCGTGGCGATCGGCACATGGGGCTGCGTCGGTTTGACAGCTCTCCACTTTTGTGGTATGGTAGGGACCTTCAGACCAGCAGACCGACGTACTACCCGATGATTAGCTGTTGCTGGATCGACGGCAGGGGAAAGCGCCGTATGTGGCGGCGGCCGGCCGTATTGTCCGTAGACAGTCGACCGGGTGCCGCGCCCACAAGCTCATACACTGACATTGGAGTGTGTCTATGGCGGAACAAGGGTTGTCAATGGCCGAGTCCAAAGGTGTGCAGAATGAGGTCAAGGAGTTGCGACAGGGTGTGAGCGGCTGGCGCAACCCTCGCCGGCGCACCGACCTCATCACCGCGGCGGTTTTCCTCCTTCCATCGCTGATAGTGTTCGGCGTCTTTACCTACTTTGCTCTGGGCTTTAATGTCTACCTGAGCCTCACCGACTGGAACTTTGTCTCGCCGGTAAAGCGCTTCATCGGCCTAGAGAACTATATGACGATTTTCCGCGATCGCCGCTTCCTTGCCTCCCTGAAGGTAACTTTCCACTACGCCGTTGGAACGGTCGCCGGCTCTATGGGCCTTGGGCTCATCCTTGCCCTCCTGCTCAATCAGAAGATCCGTGGGCAGAACTTTTTCCGCACGGTCATCTTCTCCCCCTATGTCACGACGACATCGGCCATTGCCCTGCTGTGGGTCTGGATTTTTCAGCCGGGCACGGGTCTGCTCCACTATATGCTCAGCCTGATCGGCATCAAGGGGCCGAGGTGGTTGAGCGATCCGAAATACGCCATGTGGGCCCTGATCATCATGGCCATTTGGCGCGCGGCCGGCTACAATATGGTCATCTTCCTCTCCGGGCTGATGAACATCTCGACAGAATACTACGAGGCGGCCAAGGTGGATGGGGCCGGTACGCTGTCGGTTTTGTGGCATATCACGCTGCCGCTGCTTTCCCCGACCACATTCTTCCTGATGGTCACCTCACTCATTGGAGGTCTGCAGGTGTTCGATGCCCCAGCGGTGATGACACAGGGTGGTCCGGCCTACGCAACAACGGTCATGAACTATGAGATCTACCAGCGCGCCTTTGTCTACATGCACGCTGGCGATGCGTCGGCAGTGGCCATGGTCCTATTCGTAATTGTGGCAATTCTGACCGTGCTGCAGCTCACGGCTTCGCGTCGCTGGGTTTTCTATCAGTAGGAGTTTGCTCTCTTTAGCCGCCCATCACATCGTGATGGGCGGGTCATTACACTAGAAACAAGGTGCAAACTATGACAAGTGAGACTGGCACGGGCACGATTCGGTACCGACGCAGTCTGGGTCCGCAGTTGCAGAAGGTGTTTGCTTTCCTGGTGGTGGCGGCCATCGCGACCGTTTTTGCCATTCCCTTCGCCTGGATGATCTCCACCAGCCTCAAGCCCAACCTCAGGCAGGTGCTGGCTTACCCTCCACAGTGGATACCGGATCCGCCGACCTTCGCCAACTATTTGCGGGCCTGGCAGGCCGCCCGCTTCTCGCGCTATATGCTAAATAGCTTGTGGATTTCCTTCGCGGGTGTGGGACTGCAGATGATCAACGGCTCGCTGTGCGCTTATGTTTTCTCGCGCATCCAGTTTCGCGGGCGCGAGTTCCTCTTCCTGCTCTTTCTGGCCGTGATGATGATCCCCAGCCAGGTGACCGTCATTCCGAACTATATCATGCTCTCGCGCCTGGACTGGCTTGACAGCTTCAAAGCGCTGATCATTCCCTTCTCCGCGACAGCTTTTGGCACCTTTCTCTTGCGCACGGCGTTCTTGAGCGTGCCCGATGATCTGGTGGATGCAGCCGTAATTGACGGAGCATCGCACCTGCAGATCATGCGTCACGTGATGATTCCCTTGAGCAAGCCGACGCTGCTGACTTTCTTTGTGCTCAACTTTAACTGGCGTTGGAATGACTACTTCTGGCCGTTGATCATGACCAGCTCGGACAAGATGCGCACGGTGGCTTTGGGCCTGAACATCATGCGCCAGACGACGGAAGGTGGCACCAACTGGCACGTGGTCATGGCCGGTACCGTGTTGGCCTTGCTGCCGGTACTGGCGCTCTTCTTGTTCTTCCAGCGCTACTTTATCGAAGGCATTTCGCGTTCGGGGCTCAAAGGTGTGTAGCCCGCCTGGCCTCGACCGTGGCTAGGCACCGCAAGGAGGTGAGAGCGGAATACAATCGTCGATGAATAGGCTATGAGTTGGCTGGGCTTTGCCCAGAGCTTTCTGACCGTTGAGGGTCAGGCAATCGTATTGTGGAGGAAACGGAAATGAAGGGTACCAAGATCGTGCTCGTCGTCGCCATGCTGGCGATGGTCCTTGCTTCGTGCGCGCCGTCTGCGACGCCTACGCCTGTGGTCATCACCCAGACACAGGTGGTCAAGGAAACACAGATCGTGCAGCAGACCGTGGTCGCACAGCCCACGGCAGCTCCGGCGCTGCCGGCGAAGCAGGTCAACATCGTCATGTGGCAGTTGCTTTCCGGCACCATGGCCGGCGTCCTGGATGAGCAGGTGGCCAAGTTCAACGCCAGCCAGAGCCGCATCAAGGTTGAGATCATCAACCAGGGTGGCTATGATGGGATCCAGCAGAAAATGCTGGCCGCGTTGGCCGCGGGTGGCAAGGATATGCCGCACGTCACCATGATCGACTATATCAACGTGCCGTTCTATGCTCAGGAAGGCACCCTCGTGCCCCTGGACGACTACTTCACCCCCGAGGCCTGGAAGGACTTTATTCCTGGCCTGCTCGCGGACTTGAAGTACCAGGGCAAGACCTATGCCGTGCCTGCCAACCGCAGCACTCAGGGCTTTTACTACAACAAGGACCTCTTCCGCGCCGTCGGCCTCGATCCCGATAAGCCGCCGACAACCTGGGACGAGTTCCGCGAATATGGCAAGAAGCTGTCGGATCCCTCCAAGGACCAGTACGGCACGTACGGTTTCTGGCAGCGCTGGTACTTCCCGATCATGGTCTACGGCTTTGGTGGACAGATGAACGACGCCGAGGGCAATTGCACCTATGATTCGCCCGAAGTGGTGGCCGCCATGACCTACTGGCAGAACCTGAAGAAGGACGGCATCTCCGTCATCCCGGCGAACCTGACCGGCGCTTTCGAAGTCCAGGCGTCCGAGTTCGTTGCTGGCAAGATCGGCATGATGTTCCAGTCTACCGCCATCCTGAGCTGGATCGGCGACACCGTGCCCTTTGACTGGGGCTTTGCCATGTTCCCCGCCGGGCCCGCTGGCCGCTTTGTGACCCATGGCGCGGCGAACTATGCCGTGTGCACGGGCAAGTCTCCCGAGGAGACGCAGGCTGCCATTGAGCTGGTTGACTGGCTCAGCGCCCCCACGCAGACCGCCGAGTTCCACATGAAGACCGGCTACATGCCCGGCCGCTGGAGCGCGATGGAGCTGCCCGAGACCAAGGCGTTCTACGAGACGCATCCGTTCTACAAGATCGCCGTGGAGCAGCTTGAGTGGGCGCATCCTACCTCAAGCATCGAGTTCAGCGTGAAGGAGTGGGGTACCTATCTTCAGAACACCACACTCACGGATATCTTCATCAATGACCGCGACCCAGCCACCGTGCTCAAGGAAAGCTGTGTCTACATCAATGATCTGGTGAAGAAGTATCGCGCCGAAGGGAAGATGATTCTCAGGTAGTTCTCCTCTTTGACGGGAGCACAGGGCAGCTCACGCTGCCCTGTGCTCTCCTATGTCGTGCGGCGGTTCACAGCCGCAGTCCACGGTTCTAGGCTTCTCAGTTTTGCGCAAAGGAGGGATCACCCCTTGAGCACCGAATCGCCCAGCAGAAAAGTCCTGCTTGATGTCCGCAGTCACCTCGCGCCCATTCCTCGCGGTGACTATATTGACCATTTCTTTCAAGTTCCCCCCAACGCAAGCAAGGTTGGCATCGTCCTATCTTTCCACAAACAGAGGGTGGCACAGCTATTTCTGTCACTCCATTCTCCCGCAGGGTTTCGAGGCAACCGCATGAACCCGTCCGGCCGGGGCGATATCGTGCTTGAGCTCTGGGCCACACCCAACGATTCCAGTGAGGGCGCCGTCGCGGGCCCGCTGCCCGCAGGGCAGTGGCGCGCTCAGATTGACGTGGAATCGGTCAAGGAAGACGTCGACTATCGGCTCGAGGCCTATGCCGAGTTTGATAGAGTGCCCGAGCCGTTGGTGTTCAATTATCCTGCGGATCATGTCACCAAGGCAGCCGCTGGTTGGTACAAGGGTGAGTTGCACTGTCACTCTACAGAGAGTGATGGCCGTTTCCCTGTTGCCACGGTCGTGCAGGCAGCCCAGGACCTGGGGCTTGATTTCCTCAGCCTGACCGATCATTTCACCATCAGCCAGTGGCGCAAACTGGCGCCGCTCGTGAACGACCGCCTGGCAATCATTCGCGCCTGCGAGATTACCAGCCATCAAGGCCACGCCAACCTACACGGCATTCGCGAATGGGTGGATGTCTACGTGGATCGCGAGGGCAACTCTATGGACAAGGCCGCTGACCGTGTCCATGCACAGGGCGGGCTCTTTTGCATCAACCACGCCTACAGCGGCAGCCTGGCCTGGCAGGCCTTTGACTTTGACTGGTCCAAGGCCGACATGATAGAGGTCTACCACAACCTGGAAGGTTCAAACAATGCTTTCCACGCCCCGTTGTGGGACCGCCAGCTTGCACGGGGCCATCACGTCGTTGGTGTTGCTGGCGTAGATTCCCATCGCATCTATGATGGCACCCACAGGCTGGGCGACCTGGTGACCTGGGTCTATGCCCGGGAGCTGAGTGAAAAGGGTATCATCGAAGGCTTGCGCAAGGGCAATGTCTACCTGAGCCGCGGACCAGAGATGCGTTTCACGGCTTCCAATGGGGCCGGAGACAAGGCGGCGATGTGGGAGTCGCTGCCCCTTGGAAAAGGCCCGGTGAGTTTTGACGTGCAGGTGAAGAGCACCCAGCCGATGTGGATGTTCGTGTTCAAGAATGGCTATTTGCTGGACACCCAGCGAATTGAGGCCGGCATCGGTCAGTGGCAGACGGCCGCCTTTGCGGATAACCCCAAGAACCCTGCCTACTACCGCATTGAGCTGCACAATATCTTCGAGAGTGTGATCTACGGTGGCATTCAGTGGCGGGACAGTAACACAGCCCAGGTGTTCAGCAACCCGATTTGGGTTGGCTACGACCAGATGAAGCCAGGTACGTGCTTGTAGTTGCATCGAGTACGAAGCCGGAATTGGGTATGACCGGGGCCAGCCACGGCTGGAGCCGATGGGAGGAGCAGCATGACAGAGAAAGTCGTAAGATATGATCCATTTAGTGACCCGCTGGAGCTGGACAAGGTTGCAGCTCAGGCTGAGGTCGTGCAGGAAGTGATTCGACGATTGCAGCCTCAGATCAAGAACATCCTTACCCCTGAGCTGGTACAGCGAACAAAAAAGATCTACTTCACGGGCTGTGGGGATTCCTTCTACGCTGGGCTGGCCGCCCGGCTTGCTTTCGACAAGTACACTGGTATCCAGACCGAGCCACTTGAGTCCTTGGAGTTCTCCCGCTATGTGGTGGACTATATGCCAGAGGGGTCGCTGTTGTTCGGCACCTCGAACAGCGGCAAGGTCTCGCGCACAATCGAAACCGTGCGACTCGCCCGCCAGCGCAAGGCCTACACCGTCGCCATCACTGGCGATCCGCAAGGCCCTCTGGCCAAGTCCGCGGATGTCGCGCTGATTCAGAGTGTGCCGCATTTGGCGGACGGCACTGCCGATCTGGCGCCTGGCACACTGGGTCTGAGCAACTTTCATGCCAGCCTGCTCACCATGTACCTGTCCGCACTGCACATCGCTGAGCTGCGCGGCAAGCTGGACGGCAAGGCAGCGGATGCGCTGCGTAAGGACCTTGTGCGTTCTGCGAGCATCATCACCGAGACTTCCGTCAAGAATCAAAAGGCGGCTCAGGACCTGGCTGCTGCCTTTTGGCACCTGGATGCCTTCTTCATCCTGGGAGGCGGGCCAAACTATGCCACCGCACTCTTTGCGGCGGCCAAGTTGTTTGAGCAGCCCCACACGAATGGCGTGCCGCAGCAACTCGAGGAATGGGCGCATGAGCAGTATTTCCTGACTAGGCCGAATGTGTCCCCTATCTTCGTGGTGGTTCCGCCCGGGAACAGCCGCGATCGGGCGATCGAGCAGATCCAGGGCGCGCGCGATATGGGCGGTATCGTCATCGCCGTTTGCGATTCCGAGGATCAGGAAGTGATTGGCCTGTCCAACTATGCTCTGCCCATCTATGGCAAGCTTCCCGAGGAGTTCACCCCGCTGACCTATGTGATTCCTGGTGAACTCTNNCCGCCACTGATCCCACCGTTTGATCATGCCACGCTGAAGATGGTTAACTTCCGTCAGATCTCGGGGAGCCAGATCCGGGAGCACTAGCCGGGACACGACGCTCCATCAGATGGACAGGCGCTGTCCGGGGCGGAGCATACGTAACCGCGTGAGTACCGACCTGGCCGACTAGCTATGGTTTGCTCTGCTAGTCGGCCAGTGTCACTATATGGTCGTGCTGCCAACCCAAATCACACAATT
Source organism: Anaerolineales bacterium UBA6131 (assembly GCA_002435875.1). GTDB lineage: Bacteria > Chloroflexota > Anaerolineae > UBA2200 > UBA2200 > UBA6131. Next base: position 2,557 of record DIVN01000042.1, on the reverse strand, counting down.
GGAGGTTGATGTCCTACATGGCAAAACAAGCATCCGAAGGTAAACGCGCGCACAGCGACAAGGTGTTCATCGGGGTGATTGGCATGGACGAGCATGGGCCCAAGGAGCCCATTCCGCCGCACGCGTATGCAATAGCGGAAGAGATCGGCAAGCTGGTCGCCCAGCGAGGTGCAATCCTGATCAGTGGCGGCCGCGGTGGCATCATGGAGTCTGCGTCCAAAGGTGCCTTCCTGGCTGGCGGTCTCACCGTGGGTATCCTGCCGAGCTCGGACAAGGCTGAGGCCAATCCGTATGTGACCGTTCCCATCGCCAGTGGCTTGAACGAGGTGCGCAGTCACGCCGTCATTGGTGCCAGTGACGTGCTGATCATGGTCTGCGGGTCGACCGGAACGTTGAATGAAGTGACCTTTGCCTACGGCTACCGGCCGCTCATCGTTGTCGAGGGTACCGGTGGCTGGGCCGATATGCTGCGCCCGGCGATCTATGAAGGGCGCTTCCTGGACCAGCGTGGTTCAGCGGAAATCGTCTACGTGAAGACGGCCCAAGAGGCAGTCGACAAGGCCTTTGAGTTGGCTGGGACCATGCCGCCGAAGCGGGAGTGGAAGTAGGCGGCAGAGCTGCCGCCACCAGGTACTCCTGAAGCGCGACGCCACCGGCGATGTGCGCCGCCACTGACACGGACATGCCTGAGAGGTGGGCCTGCTGGCCAGTGAAGACCAGGGAGGTATGGGCACATGACTACGGAGGTAATCGTTCTACGCCTGGCCCTGTCCGTCCTATTGGGAGGGTTGATCGGCTGGGAGAGAGAGTCGGCAGAGAAGCCAGCAGGCCTGCGCACGCTTACGCTAGTATGCGTGGGAGCCACGATCTTTACCCTGATGGGCCTTGGGCTGGTCTATAGCCCCGCTGCGGTGGATGGCGAGTGGGATCCACTGCGCATCGTGCACGCCATCATCCAGGGTGTTGGGTTTTTGGGCGCGGGGACTGTCATGCATAGGGGCAATACGGTCGAGGGACTCACCACAGCGGCGGCACTATGGGTTGTCTCAGCAGTGGGTACGGCGGTTGGGCTAGGTATGTACACGATTGCCTCGCTTGGCGCGGTGACGATCCTGGTGGTACTGCGTGGCCCGCGCTACCTGAGACGTTGGGTTCCCGCAGTCCATGTGCACCACGAAGGGTCAGGCACGCAGACAAAATGAGCTTGAGAACAGAGGAGTGACAGAAGATGACTGATATCGTGCCGTTGCTAAACAAGTGGGATCCCATGCTTTTCAACAGGCTACGGGAGGAGATCACCGAGGACCGACTGTATTCCTACCTCAAGCCCCTATCCGACACGGCCGCTCCTTCGCAGACGGTGCCGTGGACCCGGGCGCGCGTGCTGCGACAGTTGATTGAGAGGGATGGCTGGCTTCACCATCCAAACGTGCACTTCGATGGCAACTACAAAGGAACTGGCAACGTCGCCTTGACACTCGGACCAAAGTTCACGGAAAAGCGTGTGTGGATGATCGCTCATTTGGATGAGGTCAGCTACTTCATCGAGCCCGCGGTAGGCGGGCGCTATCCGCTCACTCCCTTATGCTATCACTTCATCCCAGTCGGTCGCCGTGTGCGCAGTCAGGCGCTCGAGTATAGCCTGGATAAGAGGGAGTACATCGTCGCAGGGTACGGCGATATCGTCACAGAGAAGGATGGCACGATCTTCTTTGAGCCTGAGGGTAAGCAGCCGCTGCGGGCAGGACAGAGGGTATGTTTCTGTCATGAGCTCACTTGGGATAGGACGACTGGGGTGGTTCAAGGCAGCCTGGATGACATTGCAGGCGTCGTCCCTCTGGTGTTGGCAGCCAGCGTGCTCAAGGACTATGACGTGGAGGTTCTGTTCGCCTTGAGCGATGAGGAAGAAGGTCCCGCGGGCGCCGGCAACCAGACCTTCTGTCGCGGGGTCGCGCGTGTGCTCAACGACTATGACATACCTGACCTTGTCTTTGACGTAGATGGCCATTCAGCCGACTCGCGCGGTGGCAAAGCGGCGCCAGACACGTTGAAGCCCGGCCAGGGGGCATCTTTTGCCGAGAAGGGCAGCCAGGGCCGTGGCGGAATCACGCCGCCTACTCTCTATGAGCTAGAGCGCAAAATGGCCGCCGAGCTACGCCCGTTGGGCATCGATTTGCAGGAGAACGTAGGTGGCTATGTCAGCCGCACAGATGGTGGTGTCAATGGCATGATGCGGACGGCCAATGTCGTCTTGCTTGGCTACCTCTCGTCTGATGCGCATTACGACACGCAGCCCACTACAGCGAACATGAAAGACCTCGTGAGCCTTGCCCGCGCCGCGGTCTGCTACGCTTTATTAGCGCACACCGATCTGTACCGTGAGGTCGTGCTGGCGAGATGAGCGTTCAGTATGTGACGATTGGTGAGTTTACCCTTGACGACACCGTCCTTGAGACTGGCGAAGTCCGCCAGTCTCAGACCGGTGGCGGCTCGGTATACTCGGCGTTGGGCATCCGCCTGTGGGGCTATCGGGTGGGCATCAACTCGGTGGTCGGCC
>DIVN01000239.1 GCA_002435875.1 Anaerolineales bacterium UBA6131 | reverse complement strand
TCTGGGCAGGGGGGCCCGGGGTCGCCTGGTCGCGCGTGCACCTGGGGCGCCACCCTCTTGCCGAGACGGTCGGCGGTGCCTTGCTCGGCCTTGCGGTCTTGAGTATGCTTTGGTCGCTAACCCATCAGCAGCCCCTGAGCTCTGCTTGCGGCTGCTTGGTACTTATTTCATAGGAGTCGTGTTCATGTCTGATCCGTTGATCCTTGTCACAAACGATGACGGCGTGGAGGCACCGGGCCTTTGGGCTGCCGTGCGTGCCTTGCTGCCGCTTGGCGAAGTGTTGGTGGCTGCTCCCAGTCGCCAATGGTCGGGGGCCAGCCGCTCCTTGGGCGAGGGGACCACTGGCGCCATGACCGAATCGATGCGCGAGATCGATGGCTGCAGCGTGCGTGCCATGGCCTTCGATCTGCCTCCCTCACGTCTGGTGGACAACGCTGTCCTCGAATGGGCGCCACGACGGCCCAACCTGATCGTCTCCGGGATCAACTGGGGCACGAATCTGGGCGATGATATCGGTGTATCCGGCACCGTCGGTGCCGCGCTGCAATGCGCGTTGTTGGGCATTCCTGCGCTGGCCATGTCGCTGGACATCGGCAACACTTGGCGCACCGTCCCCGAGGGCTATGCGGACTATTCCGTAGCCGCAGCCTTCACCCACGTCTTCGCCTCGCGTTGGCTCAAGGCCGAGCTGCCTGGCGACATTGACGTGCTGAACGTCAACGTGCCGCAAACCGCTACGCCCGAGACGCCATGGCGCTTGACGCGCATGTCCCGCGCCCGCTACCATGTGCCGCAGCCCCGCCAGGGCGAGGATCGACGAGGCAGCATGCGCCACCACATTCTGCATGACTACAGCCATGCCGAGCCGGATTCTGATATCTGGGCCGTGGCTGTAGAGCGGATTGTTTCCGTAACCCCGCTCTCGTTTGACATGACCTCGCGGGTGGACCTTGGCCAGGTTGACATGCTGCTGCGACGCAACGGCCATGGTGCGCAGACCCAGGTGCAAGAGCCAGCCGTCGCCCGCAAAGAGTGCCTCTAGGCGCCAAGATCAGGCGATTCCATGTAGATAGCTCGGGAGGTTGCCAGGTCTGCGCCGGCTACAATCGTGGGTAGCCCTATCGCGCCCGCCGTTTCATCTGGTGGGCGTCTTGCCTTACTTGCTGGGCAATGCATTGGCCTGGCGAGAGGGCGCCGCACGCCGGCTAGATGTCTTGCTCTGGGGCGTGCTAGGCGTGGTCTGCATTATGCTGGCCACTTATCTTGCCGGCGAGTTCTGGGACCAGCGCGAAGACCGACTTTCGGTGGCCTTGGGCAAGAGCAGGTTTGCCGGAGGATCAGGAATGCTTCAGCAGGCGGCAGTAGCACCCAACACCGTGCTGGCTGCCTCGGTGCTCAGTGTGGCTCTGGCGTTGTGCGTTGGTACCATCCTGCAATACGGCTACCGCACCGGTCCCTGGACGCTGCCCTTGGGTATTCTTGGGGCTATCGGCGGGTTCTTCTACTCATCAAGGCCGCTGCGCTGGGTAGGCAGAGGCTGGGGAGAGCTTTGGATCGGCTTCTGTTATGGCTGGCTGCCAGTGGCTGCCGGTTGTTACCTGCAGGGCGGCGCCATCCCTGCAGCCGTGCACTGGCTCTCGCTGCCCATCGCATTGACGATCTTCAATGTAATCTTGCTCAATGAGTTCCCCGACTATGAAGCCGACCTGCAGGCTACGAAGCGAAACCTGGCCGGTCGTCTTGGACGAGAGCGCGCGGCCTTCCTGTACGTGTTGATAGCAGCCCTGAGCTGGATGTCGATGTCTTGTGCAGCCAGGCGGGCGCTGTCGACCTCTCTCATCCGTATGTATCTGCCTGTGCTCATCCTCTCTGTGGGCCTGGCGGGAGCCATGCTGCGGGGTTGGTGGCGCGACCGTCGCCGGCTCGAATGGCTGTGTGGCGCCAACCTCATCGTGAACCTCGGTACCACGGCGACGCTGATGCTCAACCTGTGAGGTGCCCCGTGCAGGACACCATGGAACCGGCAACCGCTTTGCCGCCTCGCCAGGTCGAACCTTTCTGGTGGCCGCCGACACTCATGCTGCGACAGGCAGCGAGCGCGGTGTTGCTGGGCGCGCTGGCCCACTGGCGCGAGATGCCGCTCTGGTTCCTGCGCTACGGGCTTCGCTGCCTTCCGGGCGCTGCCGGCTCGCTTGGCATGGGCTGCATCGGCTTTCCTGCCCATCCGGTGTGGGAGCTGACCTCGGCGTGCAACCTGCGTTGCATCCACTGTCACGCCTCGGGCGGCCGACCAGGCCCCGACGAGCTCAACACGGCGGAAGGGAAGCGCCTGCTCGAGTAGCTTGCCGTGGTGCGCGAGTTCCGCATGATGGCCTTCACCGGTGGTGAGCCCCTGTTGCGTCCCGATGTCTTTGATCTGCCGGCGCATGCACAAAGGCTCGGCTTTACCAACACCATGGCCACAAATGCGACGCGCATTGACGACTCGGTGGCGCGTGACCTGCGCAAGAGAGGTCTCGTCATTGCCGCGGTCAGCCTTGACGGCCTGGACGCCGAAGGCCATGATCGCATTCGCGGTGTGTACGGCGCGTTCGACGCTGCGCTGCGCGGCATGGCAGCCCTGCGTCGTGCGGGTATCCTGCTGCACATCAACGTGACAGCCATGCAGCACTACAACGCCGAAGACATGGAAGCCTTGCTGCAGATGGTAGACGAGCAACAGGCGGCGATTTTGCTCATGTATCAACTGGTTCCCGTCGGTCGCGGCCAGATGATTGATCGGGTAGCTCTGGACCGGGCTGCCAACGAGCGCCTCATGCGCTGCATGATTGAAGCCCAAAGGAGTGCTCGGGCGATCTTCGAGCCCGTCGCGGGGCCACAGTTTTGGGCTCTGCTGCTGCGGCAGGCGGGTATCTCTGGTAGATTGCCTTTGAGACTGGCAGAGCAGGTCTGGCATGGATGCTCGGCGGGCCGTGGTTTCGCCTACATCAAGCCAGATGGCACGGTCTGGCCGTGCCCGTTCATTGAGCAGAGCTGCGGCAACGTGCGCAAGCGGCCCTTCGCTGAGCTGTGGGCAGGCGGCCCAGTGCTTGACGCCCTGCGTCAGCGCGAGACACTGCTCAAGGGGCAGTGCGGCGCTTGTGCGTACCGTCGGGTGTGCGGCGGCTGTCGGGCGCGGGCCCTGTCAGCCACAGGGGATCTGATGGCCGAGGATCCGTCGTGCTTCATTCACGCCGCCGATATGCAATCTGAGTCAATATGAACCAAGAGACACCGTTGGCAATCGTCTTTGACCCGATTCGCTCTGACCTGCAGCGTGTGGAGGATCTGCTGAGGGATGCCGTGGGTTCAACAGCGGAACCTCTGCGCGGCATGCTGCAACACGTCCTGACGGGAGGTAAGCGACTGCGGGCGGCTGTCGTTGTGCTCAGCGGTCAGAGTCTGGGCGGGGCTGGACAGACGCTGGCGCAACTCGCTGCGGCAGTCGAGATCTTGCACGCGGCCACGCTGGTGCACGACGACGTTGTGGACGAATCTGCTACCCGACGCGGCCGGGATACGCTCCATTTTCGCTGGTCGACGCAAGCAGCCGTGCTGGCAGGGGACTATCTGTTGGCGCAATCCGTTCGCATGGTCACCGAGCTGGAGCGCGGGGACATTCTCGCCGTGCTGGCCCGTACTTTGACGGCCATATGTGAGGGCGAGATTGTGCAGGCACTGTTGGGTGATGGCTCCCGACCGGGTCGCACATCCTACTTCAAGCAGATCGAGGCCAAGACCGCAGCGTTGTTTCGGTCGGCAGCCGAGATGGCGGCAATGCTGGCCGCCGGAACCGATGCGCAGATTAACGCCCTGCGGAGGTATGGCCTGCGATTGGGGTTGGCCTATCAGATCGTTGACGACGTCCTGGATATCGGCGGCCGTCCGGCCGAGCTTGGCAAGCCCGTTGGTATGGACCTCCGTCAGGGGCTCTGGACGTTGCCGGTGCTCTTGCACCTGCAGCAGGCGGGCCCATCTGATCCCGTTTGCGCCTACGTAGCGGGCGAGCGCACCGACGATATGCTTGTACAGGCCATTGATTGTCTGTTTTCGTCGGGTGCCCTGGATGCGGCCCGGGCGGAGGCAGCCAGGCAGGCTCGTCTGGCCCAGCGGGCCGTGCGCGCCCTGCCAGATACTGCCGCCCGAGATGGCCTACTGGCCCTGGCCGAGTGCGTCCTCACCAGGCGCGCTTGAGCTCAACGGCGTGGCCGGATGACCAACGGACATCCGCCACCACAGCATGCCATTGCGCACCTCGTCAGGTAGAAAACCGATGCGCTGCAGTACGCGGTGCGAGCGTAGGTTGGACGTCTCGGTCTCGGCGAGGATAGCCTTCACCCCGGGCTGCGCCGCGGCCCAGCGCATCAGCCCACCTAGTGCCTCGCTCATGTACCCTCGTCCGCAGTAGCCTGTGTTAAGACCGTAACCAACCTCGATGGTACCTTGGTCCCCGGGTGGGCCCTTGAAGCATAATCCGCCCACCACATGTCGATCCCGTCTGCGAATGATGAGCCAGTGCGTGTACCATGGCCAGTCCTCAGGATCGCGCTGAACGCCCGCGAGCATCTGCTTGAGCGGATCACGAAGCTCATCGTCTGCTGCTGCGCCGCCGCTCAGGCCCAGCCCCGCTTCGAGCAGCTCAGGATGGTCCAGCTGTAGCTGCAGCTGTGCCTCAAGCAGGGGAATCAGGCTTAGCCGTGCGGTGAGGATGTTGATGTCAGCGTGCATGCAAGAGCCCTATTCTTCCGGCAGGGCACGAACGAGGAGATTGTCGAATCCCACGGCAACGCCTGGCTCACTCATCGTGCCTGCCGCCAAGCCGACACTGCCGGAGAGAAAAGTCTTATCCTCCACTGCCGTGAGCAGCTTGTCGTTTACGAAGAAGCGCATCCTCGGACCCTGACATTCTACGCGCAGCAGGTTGGTGCCCGCTTCCATCTTGACGTGCTCTGACGCTGTCCACGGCACCAAGGTGGTCCACTCATCGTTGTGCAACATCTGGACGACATAATGCCCGTCACTACTGACACCAAAGTAGTAAAAGTTGCCGCGATCCACGTAACGAACCAGCACGCCATACTCGTTGTCGAGCGGCCCGGACAGTCTCTGGGCTTCCACGACAAGGACCAGATTGGCCCAGTCATGGCGCTTCGTAGGGTTTGCCCAGATAAACAATTCGGGGCTGCGCACCACGATGATGTACTTGCCTCCATCGTAGCCCCATTCTGCGTCCGAGTCCTGCCCAATATCCCAGCCCGTCTGCGAACCGCCAAAACTGTCTTCCATCAGAATCAGGGACTGCGCACCCGTGACCGCGGGCGCCACAGTCTGTGCGCTCACCAGCGGTGGCGTTGGCACAGGGGTCTGCGTGCTTGCCGCGGTGGCCGCTATTGGGGCAGCAGTCTTTCGGTTAAGGCCCACGAAGGTATTCGCTGCGGCCAGGAGGGTTGCCGTCGCCCCGACTAGTGCCGTGATGCCGGTCAGTAACTTGGACCAATCGGTTGTTGTGCGGGCAGGAGAGGACTCTGGTTTGGGTTCGGTCACGCATTCCTCCTCTGGGTGCTGCGACTACTCGTGTGGTAGAGCCAGGATGATCTCATCCAGCGATCTCTTTGGCACGTGGTGGACACCGTGCGCATCGCGCCAATAGCGTATATCGCCGTCCGGGCCAACAGAGTCGATGACCACCTCCTCCCTTGGGCGCCCAAGGGCGAGGACCATCAATATCTCAAAGCGCGGAGGAATCTGGAGCGCCCGGCGGAGCCCCGCTTGTCTGATGTTGCGAATCATGCATCCACCTAGGCCCAGAAAGGTAGCGCCAATCATGATGCTCTGTGCCGCAATGCCATAGTCAACGCCGAAATCCGACTGAATCTCCCTATCGCCGAGAATCACGATGTACCCAGCAGGCCGCTCTCCTTCGACGGGACCGCCCCAGTCCTTCAGATAGCCGGCCCAACCCAGATTCGGAAAGATGACGGCGTTGGTTTCCGGAGCATAGGAGAGGTAGTACTTCAGCGGCTGGCGATTCATGCCAGATGCCGATAGTCGCGCAAGATCGACGAGTCCGCGTAGCGTCTCCATGTCAACAGCCTGGTCCTGATAGAAGCGACGGTAACTCCTGCACCTGGCAATCAACTCATGGATCATTTCTTCTCTTCCTCTCCTGGCGAGTCTGTCTGGCTGTCTGCAAGCACAGCGAGTGCTGCACACGCCGCCTATTCTACGCGAGGCCGCAGCGCCAACAAAACGCCTCGCGGTGCCGCGGTTCTATAGCGTGTCAAGTCAAATGATAATGTCACCAGGGCAGGCTCTCCTTTCTGCAGGTCTGGCAGTGTGTCGAGCACATTTTGACGCTCGTTGGGTTTTGCCTTGGGTAGGGCATGCAACTGATCAAGGGTAGCGTAGAGCTGCTTTCGCAAGCAGCGTGGGTTGGTGGCGTCCCGTAGGGCCTGCAGTTTGGCAGTCTGTTGTGGCGAAAGGGTGCCTGCCGCGGAGCCGTTGGAATGGGGTCTGCGGGCGGTCGAAGGTACGTTTGAACTTCCAGTCGAGCTTTGGGTCGGGGACAGGGGTCTTGGCGGCCAGACGCATGACAGGCTGGAAGAAGTTGTAATAGAGCCACATGAGTTCGTAGAGCTGGTTGAGCAGGCGTGTCTGAGCGACGGTATCGAAGCGGCCGTGGCCCAGGTAGGCGCGGACCAGAGTAAAGTTCTTCTGCTCGACGAAGCGATTGTCGTTCTTGTGGAACGGGCGGCTGCGGGAGATTCGGACACCGGGCACCTTGTCTCTCCAGAAGCGGAGCAGGTGGTGGTTGAAGAATTCGGAGCCATTGTCGGGGTGGATCTCGCGGATGGGGAAGGGGATGCGGCTCATGATGCGCTGGGAGGCATCCTGCATCACCCGTTGGCTGTGACCCAGGATGGCAGCCTGCTCACACCAGTTGGCCGTTCGCTTCGCGAAGACGAAGTGGCTACGTCGGTGAGTTGTACCGTGCACACATAGTCGCCATGTGCGCTGGAGCCACAGTGATGCACCAGGTCCGCCTCCAGATGGCCTGGCTCGGTCAAGTCCCAGGGAAGGCGTCCCATGGGGATATCGCGAGTCACGGGGTTGGGTGGCTTCGGCCCGTGCCGACGAGGCAACTGCAACGGGTCGAGGCGAGCAAAGAGCTTTAGGCGCCGTTTGACCGTCGACACACTAATCCTCGCCAGTTGCTCTCGCAGCTCAGCCGTCAGGTGCAGTTCGTGGTGCTGAGACAAGACATCGGCCATCGACACCAAGTTCGGGGTCAGACGCTCCGCACAGATGTAGTCGTGGCTCTCAGCGATCACCCGCAGCGCATCGTCTACTGCGCCGCCGTAGACCTTGCCCCGCTGCCTCTTGCGTCGCTTACGCTCTATCTTGTGGTGCATATGCCGAATCAACGTCTTGCGATCTAGACCGGTCACTTCAACCATCTCATCCAACATCCGACTGCGGACCGCACGGCCCGCCTTCGTATACTCTCTCTGCCTGATCCGTAGGTACTTGTAGCGCTCAGCAATCGTCATTTCGTCGTCT
>DIVN01000162.1 GCA_002435875.1 Anaerolineales bacterium UBA6131 | reverse complement strand
CGGTCACCCAGTTGTTTCTGTAACTGCTGCCAGCTATCCCAGTCATCCTGGGCGAGTCCATCTTCGATGGAGATTATTGGGTAGCTGCCGACCCAGTCGGCATAAAAGTCGACCATTTCGGCGCCATTTAGCTTGCGCTTCTCCTTCTTGAGATCGTATACCCCGCCCTCGTAGATCTCGCTGGCTGCAGGATCCAGGGCTATGTACACCTGTTCGCCTGGCTTGAGGCCGGCTTTCTCGATCGCCGCCAATATGACTTCGATTGCTTCCTGATTTGTGTGGAGCGAGGGGGCAAATCCACCCTCATCGCCCACATTGGTGTTGTACTTTTCGCTCTGCAGCACCTTGCGCAACTGCTGATAGATCTCGCTACCCCAACGGAGCCCTTCTGCGAATGAGGGCGCACCGACAGGCACGATCATGAATTCCTGAAGATCCGTGCTGTTTTCGGCGTGCTTGCCGCCATTAAGGATGTTCATCATAGGAACTGGTAGCGTACGAGCATTAACTCCACCCAGATACCTGTAGAGGGGTAGCCCAAGTGCTGCTGCCGCTGCCTTGGCGACGGCAAGAGAGACGCCCAGGATCGCATTTGCCCCCAGCTTGCTCTTGTTCGGCGTGCCGTCCAAGCCGATCATGAAGTGGTCAATGCCGGCTTGATCCAGAGCATCCCACCCGGCGAGCTCGATGGCCAGCGTCTCATTCACGCTGCTGATAGCTTTTCGCACGCCTTTCCCACCATATCGTGACTTGTCGCCGTCGCGCATCTCGAGGGCCTCGTGAACGCCGGTTGAAGCGCCAGATGGAACTGCGGCGCGCCCACTTGCCCCGCCTGCCAAGAACACGTCTACCTCAACGGTAGGATTGCCACGAGAGTCCAATATCTCTCGCGCAATGATCTCCTCGATGCATGTCGTCATACTACCCCCTGTTAACATGTGTGGAATGTAGCTAGTGTGCAGAGATTCCCAAGACCTCATAGAGTCGGGTAAAGTCGAAACGTTCGGCCAGCATGTTCTCAAAGAGTTCGATTTTTTGGTCATGGTGGAAACGCGTCTTGCCAAACGCAGCTTCTGCCAATTGCACGGTGGTCATAGTATCGTGCTGCACCAAGATGATGGGGACACCCAACTCCTCTGCGCGGTTGATAATGAGTGGGTTAGGGCGCAGGTTGCCGGTCAGAACCAGGCACTTGGTCGATGTCTCAAGCGCCGCGAGCTGGATGTCGGGGCGGTCGCCACCGGTAATCACGGCCTTGTTCAACTTGCGCCTGAAATGGGCGAGGGCAGAATCGACACTCATAGCTCCAATGACGAGGTTCTCTACCAGAGTTGTGACCGCATCCGGTCGGCAGATGATCTCACCGTGCAGGGCGTCGGCCAGATCGCCCACGCTAATGGAAGCAAAGACCCTTTCCAGAGGAAGCGTCGCATAGACCGGCACATCATGAGCCTCAAGGAGTGGCACAACCAATTCCTGTACATAGTCCATGCGCTGCTTTTCAACCGCGTTTAGTACAACGCCAATCATCCTGCCACCCAGTCTCTGCTTGTCGGCGACCAGGTCGTCGGCGACGATAACCGTGGAGGCGTCATACTTGGCTACGACCAGCACCTTGGCATTGAGCAGCTCCGAGACGTCGTGAACCGATAGGCCGACCACTATACCCTGGCTACTTCGGCTGCCGCCCTCCAGCAGCACGATGTCTTTGCCCTTAGAGACGGTCTCAAAAGCATCGCGGACCTTGCTGACATAGTCCTCACCTCGGCCGCGCAGGATCGCCTCGACAGCTGGAGGGTCGAGGCACACCGGCCAGATCGCATTCATGGGATCCGTGAGATTGAGGATCTTCATCATTCGTTCGGCTTCCTCATCGACCATACATTCTCCGATACACTTTCTTGACGTTGTGACCGGGCGCATGTAGCCGATACGAAGGCCGTCTTTCTGGAAACGCTTCCCCAGTCCAGCACACAGGGCGCTCTTGCCGGCGTAAGGAGTGGTCGAAACGATGTATAGAGTGATCATTTATCCCTCGCTCTCCTTTTCTTTCAACACAAACCTCATATCCACAGCGATCGCTCCCTTGCCTGTCTCGTATACAACCAGCGGATTGATGTCCATTTCCACGATCTCGGGAAAGTCCATGACCATCTGAGAAATGCGCAGAAGGGTATCCGCGATGGCTTGCACATCGGAGGGCGGTTCACCGCGTACTCCGCGAAGCAGGTGATACGCACGGATCTCCTCGATCATGCTGGACGCCTCCTGACGTGACACAGGGGCAATACGGAAGGTGACGTCCTTCAACACCTCAACGTAGATCCCACCCAGACCGAACATGAGGAGTGGCCCGAACTGCGGGTCGCGGTTCACGCCAATGATGATCTCCTTGCCCTTGGGCGCCATTTCCTGCACCAGCACACCCCAGATGCGGGCATCCTCCATGTACCGCTGGGCACGGTAGACCAATAGGTCAAAGAGATCGCGTACCTGGTCACTGTCGCGGACATTAACGCGAACGCCACCGATGTCGGACTTGTGAAGGATATCGGGGGAGGCGATCTTCATCACAACGGGAAATCCGATGCTCTCGGCGGCGGCAATAGCCTCATCCACATTCTTGGCCAGAATTGAGCGAGGGATACGCAGGCCATAGGCCTGCATAATCTCACGAGATTCGGCATCGCCGAGTGTAAGGCGGCCTTCACTGCGGACGCGATCGAAGACCTTGCGTACAGTCTGCTGGTCGACTTCGAAACGCTCGTACTTCGGCGGCTCCGTCTGACGGCTCTCCCAGTAGTCTGCCATTGCCCTCAAGGCACCGACGGCTCGTTCAGGGAACGTGTAGTTGGGGATCTGATGCTTGTTAAGAATCTTAACGCCCGGCCCAACCCTCTGTTCCCCCATAAAGCAGCCTATGACCGGTTTGTCCTGGCCAGCAGCGAGGCGGCCGATGATTTCGGCAGTCTCTTCCACCTGCGTGTAGACTTGTGGGGTCAGGATGACGAGAACTCCGTTGACATTGGGGTCTGCCAATGCAGATTTGAGGGCGTGTTCATAGCGGTCAGCTAAGGCGTCCCCAATTACATCGATAGGATTGTATATATTTGCGGCTGCAGGCAAGCCTGGTCGCAGTGTTTCTATGGTCTCAGAGGTGAATGTAGCCAACTTCAGGCCACCCTGCTCAAGAGCGTCAGTGGCCATGATGCCGGGGCCTCCTGCATTCGTAACGATTGCTATGTTGCGCCCACGCAGTGGAGGCTGATAGGCGAAGGCAACAGAGTAGTCAAAGAGGTGCTCAATCGAGTCAGCCCGCAGCACACCTGTCTGTCGAAAGGCTGCCTCGTAGGCTCGCTCCGAGCCAGCCAAGCTGCCGGTGTGGGACGAAACGGCACGAGAACCAGCCGCTGTGTTACCGGACTTGACCGCGATTACCGGCTTGATCCGGGTGACCTCACGCGCGATCTCGATGAACCGCCGCCCATCGTTGAGGCCCTCCATATACACGATGATGACACGCGCATCCTTGTCGTCCTTCCAGCTTTCCAGGAGGTCGGCCTCATTGACATCGGCTTTGTTGCCCAAGCTGACAAAATGCGAAAACCCAATGCCTTGTGATAGAGCCCAGTCCAGGATAGCAGTGCAGAGAGCTCCTGATTGGGACATGAAGGCGATACCCCCGCGTGGAGGCATGCCGGCCGCAAAAGACGCATTCAGTGGCGTGAATGTGCTGATCACACCGAGACAGTTCGGCCCGATGACGCGGATATGATGCTTCTTCGCTATCTCCATTACCTGATGCTCGAGTCGAATGCCATCGATGCCAGCCTCACGGAAACCAGCACTGATGATAATGGCACCGCGAACGCCCTTTTGCCCGCATTCCTCCATGACCTGCGGGACGAAGCGGTTCGGTACTACGATGACTGCGGTATCGACGGGGCCAGGTACTTGAAGGATAGAGGCATAGGCCGGAAGGCCAAGGATCTCGTCTGCCTTGGGGTTGATGGGATAGACTTTGCCACAGTATCCGTACCGGAGGATGTTGTCCACCACTCCGTAGCCCAGTTTTCCTGGTTCACGGGCCGCTCCGATTACGGCCACTGACTGGGGGTTGAAGAAAGCTCGCTGCATTGTCACGCTCCATGAGCAATACTGAGAAGACGGCCATATCGTACCTGATTTCGCAGCGAAAGCCAAAGGCGTGCTGTTGACGCACCAGATTCTCGCCTAAACAACCTGGCGCGCTTGTCAGGCGCACGTGCTGCTGTGGCACAGCAACGTGGCCAATCGCAGCCCTGAGAGGACAAGCACCATCGCCCACGTGCTTTACTGAGGCATTCATGCCACAACCAGCATGTAGACAAATCAACGACGGGAGAGCGACTTGGTGACCAGCAATGTCAGCGAGAGAGCGCCACTGGTGCATGGCCGCCAGACAACACTCAGATGACTCTCTAGCGTCTGAAACCGAGAGCTCGTTCTGCCTCGAACCCTTGATCAGGCGTCTTGATCTCACCGAACTGACTCTCGAACTTGGACAGGTTCTCGCCGAGCGCGCGATGAAGCAGTTTGGCGTTTGTCGGAGTCATGACAATGCGGGCATTGACCTTGGCTTTGGGCATGTTCGGCAGCAACCGCGCGAAGTCGACAACGATCTCGGATGAGGAGTGCATGATAACCGCAAAATTGGCGTAGATGGCATCCAGATCTGCGGGCAGTTCAATATTCACCTGCATGGTATGTCCTGGTGATTGGGGTGTATTCAACTTTTCCTCCATCTGAAACCTCTTCTAGGGCTGTGGACGAAACTCAACCCAAACCAGCTTGCTCCAGTCAGCCTTTGCTGGCAAAGACACGCTGGGCAAATCGAGCAAGGTCACATTGTATGTGACCGGGTTACCAAGCCCGTCGAACGCAAAGACGCCTTCTTCATTGCTTAGGGCCGGGGCAGCAGTCCAGTCCCATGCTGAGAGGCCAACCCTGGTCCCCACCACCGGACGACCGAGGGCGTCCAGGATTCTACCGCGAATCATCATGGCCTCCTTGCGGCCCACGTCCTCCACGCGTACCACGGTGCCAACATAGGTCCCTGCCGGTGGCGGAGTAGGAGGCGGTGCGGGGGGCACGACGCAATTGCGTGCAGCTTCCTCTCTCTTGCTTCTGGTCATGTCATCTGCGGCCAAGGCGAGCGCACTGTCGTAGTGATCTCGTGCAGAACACCAATCTGATCGGCTGGACAAAGCATCTGCATACTCGAGGTACGCATCGTGCAACCGTTGCTGAGTGTCCAGGTAGTCGGGCTGCAGCTGCTGCAGGACCCGAAAGCTTTCGATGGCGGCTTGCCAGTTTGCTCCCCAGTACCCCAGACCAGAGAGATACAGGGCAGCCAGGCGTCTCTGCTCTGCTGCGAGTTCGTTTGGCGACTTTAGAGCCAGCGAATAATCAAGATACCGAATTGCCTCCTCCAGCCGATTCTGTTCCACCAGCCCCAGTGCCGCCCTGTAGTACGAGTCAGCCAGCAGGGTTGTGACTTGCTCTGCATCATAGTCCGGGGCCAGCGAGCGCACCTCCTCCAGTTTTGCAAGAGCCCCTTGCCAGTCCTTCTGGTTATAGAGCTCTCGCGCTGCATTGTATGCTACACCAGCGGCGTAATACCTCTGCGCCGAAGTGGGGGTCGGCCGCTGATCCAGGAGGGTGTTCACCTCAGCAAGCCGTGCTGCACTGTCGCGGTTCTGCGGGTCAAGCTGGAGGACCATCTCGAACTCGGCGGCAGCAAGGTCATAGTTCTTCATGGCAAGCTGATCCAGCCCGCGCTGGTAGTGATCGGCCGCGGCTGCACGGTTGAGTCGGGTACGCTCCTGCGTGCCCTGGTAAACCGCCAGAATTGCCAGGGCTGCAACTGCCAACAGAGTTGCTCCAGCTACCATGCCGGCGAACATGGCCCAGCCACAGCCGCGGCGCGGAGCAGATGTGCTCTGGGTTGCGACGGGTGCGGGTACGTCGGGGCTGGCATCCGGGCATGAAGTGTGCATGCCTGGGGACTGGCCACAGTAAGGGCATTCTGTGGCGTCGTCAGCAACCCTGGCGCCGCAGTGATAGCACTCGATGCTCTTGTCGGCTCGCGTCACTGCCTTTGATTCGTCTGTGTTCATCTGCACCTCTGAGTTCACGGAACGATGTCCTTAGCGTATGTCACTAGCACCAAACCCGATGTATCCATGACGTGTACCTCCAGTCTCGCGAGTGCGAGGTGTCCGCCAGGAATGGGGATGCTGGCGGAAGCTGGATTCTCTGGTGACACCCATGGCGTGGCCTCATAGATGGGGTTGCCATCCCAGTCCACCTGCAGCCAAAGCTGTCTGGCCCGTGTCGCAGCTACTCCGATCTCGATCACATTGCCTACGACGCCCGCCCGCACCACAACATCGGCAGTCGGCCGGCCGATCCCCCCGATACCCCATACAGGAATCCAGGTCTCCTGCCATTGTAGTGACTTTCCGGAGGCCAGAGTCAGGTTGTCTTCGGGCCAGAAAGTCCTGCAAGGTCCTCCCCACATTTCAAAGTACTCTGAGCCATCATCTGTGTATTCTTGGCGTGCCCCAAAACCAGACCCGAAGCCGAAGAGCTTGACTCCTGCGGCTACTTCCATAGGGAAGATCCGAACAAGCCCGACACCCGAGTCATGGTTGTAGGCACCAACAAAGTCGTGGCTGACCTCTGACACAAAGACGCCGAGCCAGTTGTGCCAGTTCCGGTAAAAGGCGAGATCCCGTCCATCGGCTACAGGCCATGATATGACCTCATGTGGCCCCGACAAGGCAGGGTCACCAGTGCTGTGCACTATCATGCGCTCGGTGGGAAAGACAAACTCCGTGTTCGGCGTCATGCTGGAGGCTCCCAGAGTGAGCATCGCATTGAGCCAGAATTGTAGTGACTGGGTCTGGCCGGTAGGGTTGTGCAGCCTGGGCTCGATGATGAAGATCGCCTGGTCGGCAGGCAAGGTAACTCGAATCTCCGTCTGCAAGCGAGTCTTCGCCCCGCGCTCTTCTGAAGGGGTATCGCTCAGCACCAGAGTTATGGCATCTGCGCGCCTCTCGATTGTGTAGCTCCAGGAGATAGCCGACTCATATCCGTGCTCTGCTAACGGAAGGGCCCATTCAAGACCTCCAGCTGCCAGCCACCAGTTTTCCTCGCGGCTCAGTGGCCCCCAATAGGAGGGCTTCAATACGGGGTTCTGGTAAAAGACCTGCTGGCCGCTCCATTTCAGCACGCACTGATAAAGCCTGCCGCCCAGCTCGGGGAGGAAGATAAGCTGCAAGTAGCGGTTCTCCAGCACTACTGCCTGGAAAGAGAGAGACTGTGGTGTCGGTGAGCTCGATTCGTAAGCACCCCTGTCAAGAGACAGCACCTGGAAATGGTAGGTCGGATCGAGATGGGCTTTCAGGTAGGGCTGGAACGGGTAGGACAGAAGGGTGATCGTTTGAGTGTAGGCTCTCACGCGGGGCACCGGCGTTGGTGTAGCAACCGGGCGAAGACTTGGCGTAGGCGTAGGAGTTGGCGTTGGAGGAATCAGATCAATGCGGTGAGTCAGACTGTACGCATTGCCTGCAAGATCCGTAGCCTGAACGACAATGGTGTGCACCCCCGCAGCCAAGCCTTCGGTCTCCCAAGTATGACCTAGTGAGGAGGCGCCGGTCGATAGTACTGTCCGGCCATCGATCGAAAGCCTAAGCCTGGACACACCCTCGTTATCGCTTGCCGCTGCGCCTATCAGAACCTGCTGCCCGACCGGTGCAGTCATCGGGAGTTCTGACAGAGTTACCCGAGGGGGCTCGGTATCGTTCAGCTTACCAGTCAGTAGGAGTGAGCCGTCGGCATACAGCTGGACCTCCTGTCTACGCGTGGCGTACCCGCTGTGGGCGACGGCCACGGTGTACCGCCCGGCGGGCAGCGAAAGGAGCAGGGGCGTTACGCCGCG
>DIVN01000082.1 GCA_002435875.1 Anaerolineales bacterium UBA6131 | reverse complement strand
AACAGCTATTGTGAGTCGGAACGACGATTTGACATCCTTGTCTCCAACACTATAATCAGCACGCACAAGTACCAGCGGAGAAGCCAGTTGTTGGATATCTGCTGTGAGGAGAGGGGGGAGCCATGTGACGCACGTAACGGTTGACAAGGACGAGCCGTTTGAGATTGCGCTGAAGCGCTTTAACAAGAAAGTCCAGCAAGCTCGCGTCCTCTCTGAGGTTCGTCGTCGACGCTTCTATGAGAAACCAAGCGTACTCCGCAAGAAGAAAGAAGCAGCGAAGCGGCGCAAGAGTCGCAAGCAGACTCTCAAAGCCCGGTACGATTGAGCCGAGGGTTTAGGCCCTTGCCGTATCCTGCCGCGTTCCTGCCCGTGTTAGAAAGGTCCGCCCAGGTCAAACGATGAGTCTCCGAGAGCGGTTGAATCAAGACTTGCACCTAGCGATGAAGGCGCACGACGAAGCGAAAAAGACCGCGATTCGTCTTGTTCTTGCCGCCAGAGGCTATGAGGAGATCGCACGACAACGCTCCTTGGAGGAGGCCGATGTGCTGCAGGTCCTCGAACGCGAGGTCAAGCAGCACCGTGAGTCACTTGCGGAGTATGAGAAAGCTGGACGTGCAAAGCTAATTGCCGAGGAGCAGGCCCAATTGGCGGTCCTGTTGTCGTATCTCCCGCAGCAACTCAGTCACGAGGAGCTTGTTGCGGCAGCCAAACAGGCCATCGCCGAGGTTGGGGCAGAGAGCCCTTCCCAAACAGGACAGGTCATGCGTGTATTGATGCCTCGTCTCAAGGGAAAAGCTGACGGCAGAGAAGCAAACCTCATAGTGCAAGGATTGCTTGCAGCTAGCGGACAGTCTGGCAACTGAACCTATGATGGTGCCATAGGGTAGCCCTGAATGTCCAGACAACAGTCGAGCGGGGCCGCACACGAGGCCCCGCTTGCCTCCATGAACGAGAGACAACGCGCTACATTCCCCCGGTTGTTGATCTTCTCCCTGGTGATGTTTGTTGGTGTCAGCCTGACGCTCATCTTGCCCGTACAGCCTCAGGTAACTTCGTTGGCAGTGGGCACGGTGAGTCCTCAGACCGTCCTCGCACGCAAGAGGGTCGTTTACAAGAGTGCGATTCTGACCGAAGCCGAACGGGCACGTGCAGAGGCTGCGGTCCAGCCGGTATACACTGTAGAGGGCGACATTGCCCGTCAGCAGGTAACCCGAGCGCGCCAAGTCTTGTCCTACATCTCGTCCATACGCCAAGATGGGGAAGCCTCTCATGAAGACAAGATGAGGTGGCTTGGCAGAATCTCAGACTTGAGCCTGTCTACCGCTGCTCTTGAGCAGACTCTTGCTTTGGACGAGGCGTCGTGGAACGCAGTAACGGCTGAAGTGGTCTACTTGCTGGATCGCCTCATGCGAGCAGGCGTGCGTGAGGATCAACTGGCTGCGGTGAACACCAGCGTGCCCGGAATGGTAAGCTATACCCTGACTGCGCCTCAGGCTGATATCGTCGCCGCGTTCGTGCGCTCATTACTCAAGCCTAACGGCTTCTACGACCCAGAAAGCACCGAGTCGTTGCGTCAGCAGGCGCGGACCTCTGTTGCACCAGTACAGCACGTAATCGAAGTCGGCCAGGCGGTGGTCAGGCAAGGTGACATCGTAGTTCCCTTTCATATGGAGCAACTTGTGGCACTTGGCTTGGAGCCAACTGCTTCGCCATGGCAAGCACTGCGAAGTCGGCTGGCACTCGTGCTCGTGCTGATCATCTTGCTGGCGGTCTATTCGGGGCAGTTTTGTAGGGACATCCTGTCTCGGCAGAAACGATTGGCATTGCTCGCCTTGCTCATGATCCTTCCTCTGGTTGCTGCCAAGTGGTTTGTGCCTGGCCATGTCCTCCTGCCATACCTCTTTCCGATTGCTGCTGCAGCGATGCTGATTTCGGTCTTGCTGGACGCTCGACTGGCCATGGTCGCGGCGATCGTGCTGAGTGTCCTCATTGGCTATCTCACGGGCGGCTCTGCGGATCTTATGATCTACTTCCTGCTGGGTGGCATGTTTGGGGCAATAGCCGTCTCCAGGTCCGAGCGCCTAAGCACTTTTGCCTGGGCTGCTCTAGGTCTCGCCCTAGTCAACGGCGTGGTATCGGTCTCTCTGCGCCTTTTTGGCCAACCATATGATTCGACGGCCATGTTGCAGGTCTTGGGTGCCAGCGCCGCAAATGGGCTCCTCTCTGCGAGCCTGACTTTTACGGCTTTCTTCTGGCTTGGCGGACTGTTTGGCATTACTACGCCATTACAGCTTCTCGAACTCGCACGTCCAACCCACCCTCTCGCACGCAGGCTCTTGTTGGAGGCTCCCGGCACATACCACCACAGCCTTATCGTGGGCAATCTCGGCGAACGAGCGGCTGAGTTGGTCGGGGCGGATCCTCTATTGGTCAGGGTGGCGGCATTGCATCATGACATCGGCAAGGTATTGCGGCCGTATTTCTTTGTGGAGAACCAGGTAGCCGGAGAGAACTATCACCAACAGTTGGATGCGAGGACGAGCGCGCAGATCATCATCGCTCACGTGAAAGACAGCATCGACCTTGGGCGAAAGTACCACTTTCCCGATGGGGTCATTGATCTCATCGCGCAGCACCACGGCACAACCAGCGTTGGCTTTGGATACTTTTATCAGAGAGCAACACAAGAAACGGAAACAGAGGTCGACGAAGCTGATTTCCGCTATCCTGGGCCCAAGCCTCGTAGCAAGGAGGCCGCTATCCTGATGCTTGCGGATAGCGTCGAGGCAGCAGTGCGCGCCTCGGCCCCCGGATCGGCTGGCGAGATCGAGCGCATTGTGCGCAAGATCACCAACGATCGACTGGTAAGTGGCGAATTGGACGAATGTGATGTGACCCTGCGTGATCTAGACGACATCCGCACCGCGTTCATCGAGGTGCTGCAGGGCGTGTTTCATTCACGCCTGCAATACCCCGAAAGGGATAGCCTGTCTCAGGCCGAAGTCGGAGAGCAAACATAGCAGCTTTGCCGAAACCATATGTCCATGCCGAATTGGATAGCGATCTCGTTGGTCTGGTAAGTCGAGTACACCTGCGCAGAGTCGCGAGGGCCGCCCTTGCCCGCGCCGCTGCCGGAAGGGCCGCGCAGTTGAGCATCTATGTTACTGGCGATGCTCAGATAGCTAAGCTCAACCGCAGGTACCGAGGGATCGATGCTCCTACCGATGTGCTTTCGTTCGCACAAGGCCCGGAAACCGCAGGATTCGCCGCCCCACCCGACGCTGCTGACTATCTGGGCGACGTGGTAATATCCTACCCCAGGGCAAAGGACCAGGCTGTTTCGTTTGGGCACTCCCCGCAAGACGAGATTGCCATTCTGGTCGTGCATGGTGTGCTTCACTTGTTGGGCTACGATCATGACCAGGTCGAGGACCAGGAGAGGATGTGGCGGATCCAACAGGAAGTGCTGAGCGGGCTCGGAGTACAGTGGGTGCCCTGACGGGAAGCTTCAAACGAAAGGAGGCTTCGAGCGATACGGCTCGAGGCCTCCTTTTTGTTTCTGGACGAGTTCCTAGGAGTATCGGCTCCAGGTCCCGTCGTTGTAAAGGACAAAGTGAGACAGCGTGTCACTCCAGATCATGAGGCCACCAGAGTAGGCCTGCCAGGAAGCTCCAAGTCCTCGCTCCTCGGTCGTCGCCCAGCTAAGTTTGTCTCTTACCCCACTCTGATCTCGCCAGACTGTGCCAAAGCCTCGCTTGGGTTGATAATATCCGGCTGGAGCAACGATAGCTGGATCCCACTCCTGATCTCCTTCGTTCCAGTGATCGACAAAGCTCTGCCAGGTGCCATCGTTGTACAACGCGTAGATGAGCCTCAGATCGCCCCGCCAGAACATATAGCCCCCGGTGAAGGACTGTTCCGCACTCCACGTGTTGGTCTCCAGCTGCACAGGGCAGCCAAGGCGACTGCGTACCGTTGCATATGTTGTCCAGATCCTGCCAAAGCCCAGGATGGGCGTGATCGCACAAGCGGGAAGCACGGGCGTCGTCGTTGGTGCGACGGTAGTCGCGGTTGGAGTCGCTGTGGCAGCAGGAGGCGTAGCCGTAACTACCCACACCGTCTGCGTTGGCACCGGCTGCGTGGCCGTCGGTGCGCCTGTGGGCACAGAAGTGGCAGTGGGCACCGCAGCTCCTGCTCGGACAAACTTGACGGCATCAAAGCCGATTCTCTTGGACGCATACGGCTCACCGGTCACATCGTCAAGATAGACGTATTCGTTGCCCTGTGCAGTGAAATAGTAGGTGCCAAGAGAGACCCACTTGTCAAAGTATTGTGACTGGTCTACCGTGCGCGTGTGATCCTGCCCGTTGTGATGGATGCGATAGCGGGCGCTCTTGGAGTCTGCTCGATCGCGGGGGATGAAGACAGAGACCTGGTAGTCACCGGCCTGCGACAGAGGCGGAACCCACTTGGCATAATTATACACCTGGGAGTCGCTGTTGTACGTCCAATATGTGTGGCCCAGATAGCCGATGGATCGGTAATACCAACTGCTGCTGGGGCCCGACTTCTCGAATCCGGCACTGAGATCATCCACGATGATCTCAGACGAAGACCCCGGCGATGTGGTCGGCGTCGTGGGTGTTGAGGGGGTGGAAGGCGACGAGCCCATCTGCCAGGAGAATCCGATTGAAGCAGTACCGCTGCGGTCGTAGTACTCCACGATCACGGGATGGATGCCCTGCGCAACGTAGCGTGTCGCTGAGACAGATGTGGCTGCCTGGTCGCGCCACTGATCGATCAAGACTCCTCCGTCCAGCCACACGCGCACGCCGTCATCAGACACTGCAGTGAAGGTGTAGTCACCTGGCTGGCCGAAAGCAACACTGCCAGTCCAGCGAACGGAGAAGTTGTCTGCAGCCACTCCCGCTGCCGGCGCGGAGGCACCCCAGTTATAGTTGATCTCCGCCTCATCGCGAATCAGCACCGGAGAGCCAACGAGGTAGGGATTGTTAAAGTACTCGGTGCGCCAGACCTGGCTAGTGATCGGGCCTGTCACCCAATCCCACCAGAACCTGGCAGTGGCATTCCCGATATGCTCAAAATACTCGACACGCACACTGTGATAGCCGCTTGCGACGTCGACCAATTGCTCATGAAGATTGGCCGTCTGGTTGTACCAATAGTCCATGATAATCTGACCATCCAGCCATGCTCGCACACCATCATCTGTGTAGGCTTTGAACGAGTACCGCCCACCGTCGAGCCAGACGTATGCGCTCCAGCGTGCCGAGAAATAGTCGTACGGCAGCCCCTCGCCAGGCCGCTCATGTCCCCAATCCCAAGCAATCGCGTTCTCATCACGGGTGAAGACTGGAGTGCCAGTCAGGCTAGGATTATTGAAGTATTCGGCGCGCCAAGGTCCCTCAGACAGCACCGAAACTGGCAACAGAGGAAGAAGCAATGCAACGGAGAGCAAAGCGATGATAACTCGGTGGCCGAACCTCTGCCATGGTACTTGGGTCGACATGTTATCCCCTCCCTCTCGAATTCTTGCCGGTGTCGAAGCCCCACAGCACAAGTCAGTATACCATATTTATGTAGATGTTGCAACTCGGAGGGGCTGAGAGCCATAGTTGCACGCCAGGAGCAATGGCGGAGATCGCGGGTGCAAGAAGTGAGCGGCGGGCCAACGTCTTTGACATGACGGCAAAGCTCTCTATTATGAAAGCTCGTGAGACTGACCGACGACTCGATCTGCAGGAAGACGAGGTTAGCTTTCCAGTGACAACTGATGTTCAGGGCGTCATCTTTGACTTTGGTGGAGTGTATACCCGCGACCCGGGGAGACTGCGAGTATGGCGGCGCTGTGAAGCGCAGTTGGGCCTGGAGAATGGCGCGCTTTCCGCGGTGTTCCATTCCGGCGACCACTGGTACGACGTTTCGACCGGGAAGACTTCCGCCCAGGAATACTGGGGGCGGGTACAAGAACTGCTGGAGGGGCGAGTTCCAGCAGAGTTGGAACCATTCCGGTACAACCCGTTTGCCTATGAGGCTCTCAACGCAAGAGTCGTGCATCTGATGCGATGGCTGCACAGACGCTACAGGACCGCCCTCCTGAGCAACGCAACCATCCATCTTGACACCCTGCTGGCTGAGCATGGTCTGATGGACTCGTTTGACACGGTCATCAACTCGGCTCGCGTTGGGCTACGAAAACCCGATCCGGAGATCTTTCGGTTGACCTGTGATCGGCTTGGGCTCCCCCCAGCACAATGCCTGTTCGTTGATGACAAGGAACGAAACACGCAGGTTGCTGTAGAGATGGGCATGAAAGCCATAGTCTTTCGATCAGCGGCCGATGTAATGCGCCAGATGCGGGAAATGGGCGTCTTGCCCGCTCGAGCGGAGCCAAGACAAGGGGGCTAGGGTCACATTTGGGGTGTTTGTCAACTAGGTAGTGGGCTCTGTGATCAGTTTGTAACCGCGGCCGTGCACCGTGATGATGAACCTGGGGTTGTGGCGATCTGGTTCCACGCGATTGCGCAGTCGACTGACTAGCTTGGCGATGCGCGTATCGTCGACGGTATCGACATAGTCCGTCGACCAAATCGCCTCAACGATATCATACTTGTCGCAAATGCAACTGGCATTGTCGTCGAGGCATAGCAGTAACTTGTACTCCAGGTTCGTTAGTGGCGGTGTGACGCATACACCATTGACCCAGACATCACCGGCCTTTCTGTCTAGTTGCAGACCGGCGTGCTCCTCTTGTGCCGACACGGGTTTTCGTGCTTCTTGCTGCAGGATAAAATCCCGGAAGGCTGAAGAGAAGATGCTCTCATCCAGCACATAACCCTTTTGCCGAAGCGAAGCCAGGCTGCTGTCGTTGGTGATCTTGTTGCCATACGCCAGCGAACGTAGGGTTGTCTTCTCCTGGGCATGGAGGTACTTGTTCCATATCCTCTCAAAGTACGGACGGCATTCCTCGGCAAAGTGCAGGGCGATGGATTCGCGGTCCTTGTTGGTGATACGGTGGCTCCGCTGCCACCAATCGCAATAGAGGCTGCAGGCAATCTGGACGTAAAACGGAAAGTGCCCCCCCAGGTAAATGATGTCCCTTTTGAACTCGAGCATCGGTGCAGCGGTTCGCCTTGCAGTCTCGCTCAAGAATGCGTCGAACTCGTCCCGATTCCAGGAGCTCAGATACTCGGTCGCGAAGACATTGTCCAGCGGCGACCCATCGAACTCACCCCAGAAACAGTCGCAGAGCCGCACTGAAGTCGCGGTAATCAGGCAGACATTGGCCTGTGACAGGCCGCGCAAGAAGCTAAAAAAGCTCATGGGGAAGTCCCGATTGCTGGCAAGTCGCTCGAATTCGTCGATCATGAGCACCAGTCGACGCGGCTGCAACTGTCTGGTGATCTCCAATACTCGCCTTTGACTGACCTCCCCAGGTAGCGCAGGCACGAGGGATGGCTCCTGACGGTTCAGAGCCCCCACAAGCTCGCGGTAGAATTGTGCCTCGTGGCGTATGCCCAGCTGTGGGTCCAGGTAGAGGAACACCAAGTCGGCTGAATCCAAGTTGGCTTCTGCATGAGCAGCATGGCTCATCAGGTGATAGAGGAGCGACGTCTTGCCACTTCGGCGCTGACCAACAACAGAGGTCGAACCTCCTTTGGGGAGACGGTTGAGGATAGCCAGGGTCTGCTCGGTTCGGCCGAAGAAACCCTCCGCTTCGCGAACCGGCCCACTGTAGAAATATGGATTCGGCAATTCGCCCCCGCTGCTATTCATCCGCTGGCCTCCTGACTCAGCCTCAACAACATCTCATTCTGCCCGATCCAGAGCCGTATCAGGTCCATTCGAAAGCTGTACTGCAGAATCTGACCAACACGTCGCTCGTCGACAAGTTCTCTCTCCTGAAGCATGCGCAGGGCCCCCATTAATGTCGGTCTGTCCAGGGTGAGCCGATGTCTCTCCAGGGCCTGAGCGATAGTCTCAGGAGGCACGTAGATGGTACGATCGTTCGTAACGCTGGCCAATGCCGCCAGCACGCGTCGCTCGGAGCCAGTGAGAGGCGAATAGACACTCTTCTGCAGTACCCCATTGTTATCCTGGACGATCTCCTGGAGTATCTGGTCAATGTCCGGCAGGTATACGATGTTCTTGCGCGCTCGTTGTGCCAGCTTCACCAGCGAATCACAAATGTACTGGACAAAGTACGGGTGACAGGCAGTGACGCGAAGAATTCTGTTTACAACCAGGCCATCAAAGGTCAAGTATCCAGACAATGGCTCGATGATGAGCGCCTGCGCTTCTGTCTCCTTCAGGTAGCCGATGTTATATGATCGTGCGATGTTGAACAGGATCGAGTGGTCATCCTTAAGCATCTCTCGCACTTTGACCGCACCGGTGAGAATGAATGCGAACTTGTCGCTATGTTGCATGAGTCCGCGCAGGAAGTGAAAGACATCGTCATTGAGTTGCCCTTCCTCGACTCTGGCAATCAGCCTATCCAGTTCGTCGATCATGATCAACAACCTTCGATCGCCAAGCTCTCGAGTCAAGCTCTCACAGAAGCGCAGAAAAGCGCGCTGTGGGCTGTGAAGAAACTCTGCTTCTTCCAAGTTGTGCGCGGCAAACCCGAGCTTGGAAAGCTCTACCTCCATAGTGGTCGCAAGGTCATAGAGCAAGTCCCCAAGGGTAGTGCTTACTGCCAGTTCAAGGCTAAAGAGAATGCAGAGGTATTGTGGGCTGAGCGGAGTATTGAGCAACTGATAGAGAATTGAAGTCTTGCCCATCCTACGCTCTCCGTGCAAGATCAGGATGTTTTGTTGCTCACTACCGCTGAGGTTTTCTTGAATCCACGAGAACACATCCCCGCGACCATAGAACATCTGCGTTGACTTGACAGGAGGTCCCATAACATAGGGGCTGACGGGAATTGGGCGATACGCTTTCCCAACTGCGAAGAAACGAAGCTGCCCACTGGTAGACTTGTACTGAGCAGGTGCTTCGTCATCATCGTAGGTTATCTCAAATAGATACGAGCACTCGGAGCCGGCATGCGGGACAATCCAGTATTCAAGATCGGCCTGCATCCCAGGGCCGAGACCGTAGAGCTGTTGGGTTGGCTGTCCGATCACATCGAATCCATTGTGCGTACCGGGCTTGAGTGTGGCACTCAGATTCCTGGCTGCGCCATCGCCTTCATTAACCACACGGAACACCACCGTCGTTCTTGTCGTTGGTTCTTCCATCGGGAGGCTCGCACTTATTGGCGCGAAAGTTAGCTGAGCGCGTCCTCGCAGATCCTTAAGGGCCTCCTCGGTCAGCGCACGCCAATGAGCGATCACATCCGCAAAGACCTTTCTCTCAAAGGGGAGAAGTTGCGTGTCGATGGTGCGCTGTATGTCAGCCATGCTATTGATGGTACTGAGCATGGCATCACGCTGGTTCTCTCGTCGCGAGTCCTGAAGATAGAGTCGTATGTCGTGGGCTATGTTCGCCAGGCCAACCAGTACCCTTTGTATCGGCTTCCTATGGAACTCTTTCTCCATACCCAGATTCGATAGTCGCTCCAGGTAGCCTGACACATCCGGCAATTGCTTCACCTGGAGCAACTCACCTGCTACGGAGAACGCGCCTTGGAGTTCTGCTGCCGGTACCCACCATGCGATCTGGGCCAAAAGGTCCAGGGTAGAACTCAGGTCAGGCTGCTCACGGCACAGTTCTGCGTATACCCTGGCGACGGCGAAGAGATTGTGTTCTCCCAACCGGCCGCGTGCCCCGAGCAAGGTCAGTGTCTCGGCGCAGGCTTGCTGGATCTCCGCATCTCCGCTCTGGCCTAACGCCTCAATGAGAGGCTCGATCGCGTCTTGGCCGATTTCCTTCAAAGCATGCATCGCTGTTTCACGTAGTGCAGGGTCTCTCATGATGCCGATAAGGGGCGCAACCGCCTCTGGGCTCTGTAGTTCCCCCAATCCAGTCAGCGCCGCGCGACGGACGGACTCGTCGCAGTCGTTTTGCATCATGTCTACCAATGGGCGGACGGTCTGTTCGTCACCTATGTGCCCCAGTATCTGCGCCACATGGACTCGAACTCCGGGATCGTCATCATGTATCATGCGTAGCAGGGGCTCGGCAAGGGTGACGTCGCCAATCCGTGCCAACACTTGCGCGATGCGACGCCGGAGGTCCCATCGATCAGTACGTAGACTTTCAATCAAGGCGGAGGTAGCGGTCGAGCCGAGCCTGGTCAGAGCCTCTGCGGCTGCGTTGCGAATAGTCGAGTTCGGATTGTCCAAGGACTGGATAAGCGAAGGGATAGCATCGGCACCCAGCGAGACCAGTGCGCCCACGATGGTGGCGCCCAGCTCCGATTCGGCTCCCTGAGTGGGCAAAGCATCAACAAGCGCTCTGGCTGCAGGCGCACCCAGCGATGCGAGAGCAGCGGCGGCTACTGGCGCCATCTTCCCATCTCGCGCCCGCAACAACTGGACCAAACTGGGGATCGCCTGCACGTCCCTCAGTAAACCTAGGGCCTGTGCTGCACCGGCCACCGCGACCTCTGGCTGCGTATCGTCCTGGACAATGTTTAGCAGCGGGCGTAGCGCCACATTTGCCATGCTGCTCAGCGCCTTCACCGCCGACTGGCATACAGCAGGCTGTGCACTGCCCAGGAGAGAGATCAGGCCTGGCACCGCTGCTTCGCCCATCGCAGCCAGAGCCAAGGCGGCTTGGGTAGCCACCGCAGCATCTGCGTCCTTGAGTTGGTCCAGAAGCAGCGGCACGGCACGTTTGTCGCGCAGCTGCCCCAGAGACCAGATCGCACGCAGACGCACACCGACAGGAGAAGCCACATCGAGGGCGCCAAGCAGGGCAACACTTGCCCATTCGGCGCTTCCAACCCGGCCCATGACGAATGCCGCGCGCTCACGCTCCGACGTTGTGCCTGTCCGCAGCAGATTCGCAAAGTAGCTACAAGTCCGCTGCCCTTGCAGCGAAGCGATTCGCAGTGCAGCTTCCGTCCAATATGCCTGCTGCCCCGAGTCGAGCACGTCATACAGCTTGGCGCTTATGCGACCCGAAAGACCTGGACGCAGTGCGGGGTCTTCAGCCGCGCAGCGTGCCGCAAGGATCACAGAGTCCCAATGGGCATCCAGGTCCACGATACGCTGTGCCAGCCGTGATGTCTGCCCGGACAAGACTGCAGCCAGAACAATCGTCTCTTGCCACCAGTCATCGGCCGCCCGATCTATGGCGTACTGTAGGAACTGCGGGCTGTTGGCGAGAACCCTAGCCGCAAGCGACTGCTGAAGGCCCAGGCGAACAAAAGCCATGTCCGTGGTCCCGATGCTTCGAAACAGTGCACTGTGGTGGGCGAGCCTGCGCGGGGCCGCCCGCGCCGCAAGATCGCTGCCGCCCGCAACCTGCCCAAACGCTGTATGCAACTCCTCGTCCGAAAACTGCGTCTGACGCCGCTCGTGCAAGTATGAGGCGAATAGCTCCAAAAGCTGTACAGTCGTGCCAATCGAATGCACTTTCATGGATTCAGCGGTGCCCCCAGCCCTGAGCAGGCAATGCAGGCAGCACTGAAACAACTCTGTCAAGCCCATCGGGTGACCGGCGATCTCACTCGCGGCATCAATCAGCGTGGCCAACAGCAGTCGGTTCGTAGCCAACGAGGCCAGCGCCGAGTCCCGCTCGAGCGCCTGCATAAGCCAGTCGGCCTCGCTCGAATCCTTGCCGAGCCTTTCCTGGACTATCGCTTGAATCTCGGCTTGAGTGAGCGGCAAGATCTCAAATCGCGCAAATCCCGGAAGAGCATCCAGTGCGGCTGGAAAGCGAGTGCAAGCGATTACCAGTGTCTTCGGGTAAGGGGCTAGCAGCTCAACGGCTCGCAGCCAAGGCTCTCTGTCATCCTGCTCCGCAGAACGGTCGAGCAGCAGAAAACAAGTGCCTTTCTGTAGCGTCGCTTTGAGCAAGTCTCCCGCCCCAGGGAACCCGTGGCGGGCCAAAATGGTGCTGAGGCACCTCGTGAGGTCGCCTTCACGCAGGTCCGCATCGATGTCCACGTACACAGGAAGCAAGTGATCCGAAGCCTCACCGTGATGTAGAAAGGTGAGGCGACTCACATAGCCCGAGCCGATCTCATCTTGCGCCAGGGCTGTGAAGACCGATCTCAAGAGTGTGGTCTTGCCCGAACCGGACTCCCCTACGATCGCCAGCCTACGTGCGCGAAACAGCAGGTCCCAAACATCCAGGGGTTTGGAAGTTGGTGATGGCTGTTCGTGTCCAGATGAGGAGAAGTCTCGGAAGTGCAGACAGAGCGGGGCCACTTTGCTTGCCCCGCCTCCAGCCTGCCCAGGCACAGGAGCGGGTCGCAGGTATTCGGAGGCACGGCGAAGGTATCGTCTGCCATAACGTTCTGGCATGAGCTTTGCCGCAACACCTTGTAGCGTTGGCCTGTATGGCATTCCTTTCTCCTGTCCCCAGAGCATCAGGATTATACCGCTGGGGCCCGCATTCCCCAAGGCATGCTGTCACAAAAAGGTCAAAAAACTGTCCAATACTTGGTGCGCTTCGCGTCACGCAGTTTCTCAACAACCGTAGTTAAATGTACTCATGGATTTGCGTACCTACGGCCAGATTTCGGCGATGCAAGCCTCTTCTCCTAAGACGCGAATCAGCAGAATCTGGTACATGATACATGATACAGAGCAGAGCTTGACACCTGATTCACGCGGCTATATAGTAATGCTTCTGCATCCAAGACATTGTTGCAGTTGCATCTAACGGAGAGGGGGGCATGCCTAGTGAAAGCTCCAAAGGGGCTCCAAGTTCTTGTGGCCACCAAGTCCGTTGAGGTTTTTCAGGCACTCCGCACGATCCCCGACTTGGAGATCAGACCCGCGCTAACGACAGAGCAGATCGCGCAACTGATACCCACAGCGCAGCTTGCGATCATCGACCCCTCGGACGTTGTAGAGCACGGGTACGAAGTGGGCCGCATACAGACCATTCTATCCGAAGCCCAGGAAGCGCAACGTATTGCCTGGACAAAGAGCTCCGATTTTCTGACTGCCCGTGAGTACTGGATTGAGCAAGCCAGCCGGGTCATTGGAGGCATCAACCTCCCCAAGAAGTTCACAATCGGATTGTCCGCGTACTCGGGTGGAGTGGGCAAGACCACTTTGGCTTTGGACACAGCCCTGCACTTTGCACGATGCACCGAACAGCCCGTACTACTGGTTGAGTTTGTCTACGGAGCGTCGGCATTGTCCGCGATCACACAATTCGCGATGCCGTATCTTTACGACCTGATTACCAAAGCAGATGTCCAACCGGCAGTGTACCAAAAGGTGACCATGATCCCTATGGACTATGACAACTGTCGGCTACTACCCGCTGCCGAAGTAGGGAAATATCTCAAGCGACAGTTCAGCAATCATGTCCTCTCGGTCATAGATGCCATCTGGCCTCATGGAT
Organism: Anaerolineales bacterium UBA6131; assembly: GCA_002435875.1. Classification (GTDB taxonomy): domain Bacteria; phylum Chloroflexota; class Anaerolineae; order UBA2200; family UBA2200; genus UBA6131. The sequence continues at coordinate 44,941 of DIVN01000082.1, read as the reverse complement.
TGCTGGGTTCGGTGGTGGATGAAGTCAACCGTTGGTTGGTCGTGACCACCCCAAGGTTAGATGCCATTGAGAATGCCAAGAAACTGCAGGCGGAATTGGGATCGCGCGCAGCTGTGGTGCTAAACCAGAAGCGAGGCGCAGCCGACAGCCTGGCGTTATCTGGACTAGAACGCGGGCTTGACCTGCCCTACGTGGAGCGAGTAGATCAATGGAATGGGCGCTTGGGCAGAGACCTGCTTCGTTACGTGTATGGTTCTACCTGGAGGCAACATGAGAAATCGGAGAACGTTTTTGCTGCTCTTGGCCGCCGTCTTACTCATCGTGGTGCTGGTGACCAATTGGCGTAGGCCTGCGCCCACGACTCCACTCACTTTTGCCCGAGTTGCCATTGCGCGCGAGGACATCGAGCCGTACTCGATCATCAGACCCGATCAACTCACTCTGAGTTCAGACGAGTTGCCGCTCGCTCAAGCCAAGCAGTACTACCAGAATGCCGAGGTCCTGGCAGGACTGATGACCACGCGTTTTCTGAAGGCCGGGCAGAGAATTGGTCTCCAAGATGCTGAGCCCGTAGAGAATGTACGCTACGTACAGGACATGGGCCTGGAGGTCGTCAGTTTCCCAGCTGTGTTCAACGAAATGGTTGCCGGGCAGGTGCGGCCAGGCCACAAGATCAATGTCTACGGCTATCGGCGGAGAAGCGGCCAAAACGATACGGGTGAGCTGCTGCTTGTAGCTGGCAATGTATGGGTTGTGGATGTTCGCACCTCGGGTGGAGACCCGGTGGTAGAGGGGAGTGCAGAGACCGCGACCCAGTCTGGAGGTCTGCTTGCCGCCCCGAGCGCCAGCGCCGAAACCGGCCCGGGAAGCGTCGTGGCAGTAGCTGCAGATCCCACAGTGGTGCAGGAAATCATTCGGGCGTTTGGTTCCCAGGGCTACAGCGCCTATGTGACGCTTGCGCCAGCTGCGGAACGAGTGGTGCCTGTCGCCACTCCTTCGCCGGTGCCAACAGCTGGGAGTGCCGCGACACCCCTTCCTAACCAGGACTTGCCGGCTTCGGATTTTGAACTGGATCTGTATATGACCAAGGCCCATGGCTCTGAGGTTCGAGAGTATCACTTTAGCCAGCAGTCGAAGACAGTATGGGCTGCCGTCTTTCTAAGGTCTACGGTGCCGATGGGGGCAACCGATGTGGAACTTGAGGTTCGTCAGGGGCGTACGGAGATTATCCCCAGGCAACGCTTCACTCATCCAGGAACTGGCTGGGCATGGTTTCCACTTCAGGCCGCTGCGGGGTTCCCCGCCCACTCAGAGTTCGTCACGACCGCCTACGCCGGCAACAGAGCCATGTCAATCAATTGGTGGACCAATGATGCCGCACTGCCCCCCACTGGCGGGGCAGATTGATCGCCCACCCTGCCAAGACAGGATAGACTGAGATGTCCGACACAAGTGGCATTACAGCAGTAACCCAGGAACAACCGCTGCCCGATACGGTGCGTTCTATGCTCAAGGTCTACAAGATTGACGCGATTTGCGATCGGGTCCAGGACTGTTTGGTCGATAAGGAGATCCCCGTTCCGCGCTGGCGCGATGGCAACGATGAGGATCATTTTGCATTCCGCGCCAACGTCTTGCGCGCAATGCGGGATCTGGGCATTTCTGTCGATCCGCTGCACTTGCAGCTTGTTGCGGAAGAGGTAGCCAAACGCATTGTTGGCCTCGGAGTACTGCAACCTTTCTTGGAAGAGGAGGAGCTCGAGGAGGTCATCGTTCGAAACGGCCACGTAACCGTTGTGCGGCAAGGCAATCCAGAGACCATCGGAGACCTGGCGAGTGACAAGTACTTTTACCGGCTGGCCCGACGCATCGCGGACATGGAGGGCAAGGGACTTGGCGCGGCAGAGCCGATGATCAAAGTCGGCCTGCCGGATGGATCAAGGTTTGCGGCGACGATTCCCCCAATGAGCCGGGAGGGTACCGCGATCAATATTCGCCGCTTCGCCAAGAAGAAGCTGCGGCTAGAGGATCTGGTGGCGAGACAAAGCGCCGACGAGGAGACCATCGACTTTCTGGCCAAGGTGGCCAACTCGTTGAAGGTCAGCGTGGTCTTCTCTGGACGGCCTGGTGCAGGCAAGACCACCTGGCTGAATGCGTTCTCGCACCACCTACCAGAGCGTGCCCAACTGTCCGTGGTGGAGACCTTCGAGGAGTTGCAGCCTCAGGTTACCCACTACCATCATCTCGTGGTGGATGAAGAGACCGAGCAGATGAGCGATGCCATCAACACGGCCATCCTGCGCATGCGCCCAGATGTATTGATGATTGGCGAGGTAGTGTCGTCAGAAGCAGTCCAGTACATCCTGGCTCTGAACCTGGGTATCGTCAGCCACACGACCACACATTCGCAAAGTGCGCGGATGGCTCTTGCCCGTCTGGAGAACTTGGCCCGCAAGGACATACCGATTGAGGAGATGAAGCAAGTAATCGGCTACGGCCTGGGTTTGGTGGTGCATCTTGCTCTAGACTACAACCCGGAGAAGCGAGGCTATCACCGCTATCTGAAAGAAATCTTGGCTGTAGATGGCTACGAGGGGGGACAGTATAAACTCACAACCCTGAAGGAATGGACTGGACATGGATGGACCCCGCTTCGTGGGGGTATGGAACGATGGTCCTAGATCGAGCCATGGTCAACCAGGTCGTGGTTGGGTCGCTGCTGCTCGTGGTTCTGGCGCTTCTGGCAGATGAGTTGAGACAGTCGATCGCCCCGGCTGTGGCTCGCTATCGCAATCGTTCCACTTGGGGCCCCGTCACCTGGAAGAGCCTGGTGCCTCTGATCGCAGCAGTCATTCTAGCGCTTCTAATGTGGGGGGCGGTTATCATCCAGCTGTATTTGCTGGTAGTGGGGGTGGCAGCGACCATCTACTCCCTGCGGCGCCAACGGGTTGAACGAAAACTAATGGAGTCCAGACAGATACTGCAGCTAATCTTGGCCTTTCGCAGTGCGTATCAACTCCAGCCATCCGTGTTTTCGACTCTGGATCGCGTCAAGGACCGAGTACAGGAACCTTTGCGTGGGCTGATGGATGCGGTCATCCAGGCCTACTATCTGACTTCATCGCCAGAGCGCGCATTCTCTGCCTTACGCGAGAGGACAACAAACGTATACCTGAATCAGTTTGCATACATTCTCGAGATGAGCGAATCAGCTAGTGCCACTGCAGTAGTGAAGGCTCTCGATAATTTGGTCGAGCGTCTCCGTAGCCATGACGAGCTGCGTCGTGAGACAGAATCGAGCTTGACTTCCATCACCGGGCAGACATCGGTTATGCAGCGGGTTGCCGGCGCCATTGTCGTGGCAGTAGCCCTTGTGCCAGGGTTACGCCGTCCTTACGTTTCTCCACTCGGTCAGCTGCTATATGTCGGGTTGCTCACGGTGATCCTAGCCGGTTCCTACTACATTGATCGCCAGATTGCTGGCTTGCTGGAGCGCATCTCGTGAGTACGCCAGTCACTCTCGTGCTCATCGTGGCCATTGTGGTTCTGTTCGTTCTTGGCAGTGGACTGGACTACACTTTGGCGCGCATCTGGGCTTTCCAGAGGAAACGTCTGCGCTTGGCCACAATCCCGACTCGCGCGCAGCTTCTGACACGATTCGGCCGGGTGCGCCGTTACCATGTGGACTTGCGGGATATCAGGGACCTGGTGATCAGCCTGCAGTTGGGTACTTCGATGGATCAGACGCTGAGTGGAGCCCTGACCAGGGCTGCGCAACAGTTCAAGGACCGCGGTGAGCTCGGTGGGCGTTTGTGGAAGCACGTGCAGACTCGCCTATCAATCGCTCCAGAAGAGGTGATCAGTGGGTTGGCCGAAGATTTCCATTCCGCTCAGCTGACTGACCTTCTGCAGCGCTTGGAGATGGCTCGTGATGGCGGGATATCCTACGAACGGGCACTGTCGCTGACAGTCACGCAGATAGAAGACGAAATCCGCGGAGACCTGAGGCGAGATATCCAAAAGCTTCCTATCGACTTGACCCTACCCATGATCGCGGCCGTGTTCTTGCCTGCTGTAATGATTGGCCTTTTCCCGATTGTCGCGACCTTTATGGCCCAGCTATCTGTGCGCTTTGTGGGTCCCGGCGGATAGAAGCAGGCTGCTATGATGGAGAGCACGCCCTTGTGCAAGTGGTTGTTGGTCTAAGAAATACCGGTGCACGGCGGAACGTAGTTATGGACATGGCGAGATAAAGGAGGAGACTGTAGGAATGCGTGAGCTAAGAAGATTCTTGTCTGATGAGAGCGGGCCCGAGCTGGTGGAATGGGCGATTGTGACGGTTATCCTGGTTCTGGCCACCGTCTTGATCCTGGGAGCGATCGGTCAACAGCTAACAGCCATGTATCAGCGGATACTGGATCTGTTGAGGGGTATCGGGACCGAGCCGGCCCAGCCTCAGTAGGACCGATCCCTGGCTAGGTGTGTGCTTGGGTTTGACCAGTCTGCTCAACCGCAACGAGACCAGAGCACAATGGGGGATGCAGTTGTGCATCCCCCAGGAGTCTTTGCTTCTAGGATAGCTGCGGTGCTGGTTGGTGTCATATTGCCAGGGTCACATAGAGGGCACTTGATGCGAATGCATTGGATCAGCTTCATGCGGGACGAAAAGGGGCCCGAGTTGGTAGAGTGGGTCATGGTGACCCTCGTGCTACTGCTCGCTTCGGGGCTACTCCTCATCCAGATCTATGATGAGGTGCTGGCAATGATGGAGAGGATCCTGATGCAACTTTTGGGTTAGCGGGCTATAGTGGCCTGCGCTCCAGGAGAACGGTCATCTCTACGGTTTCTGTGATTCCCAAACTTGTGGCTAGCTCATGGTTGCTGGCTATCTCTTGTCTCGATGCTCGCACTGGGAAAATCCCCAACCGGTTGACCCTGCCTGCTATGCTTCTGCTGGGCGGGTGGCGGCTGCTGCAAGGGTTGGTGGGGCCGCTACACATCCCGGTGAATCAGGAGACGTCAGCCTTGCTGGGTTCGTCAGCGTCTTTTTCGACGCTGGTCTTTGTCCTGTTGGCATGGATAGCCTGCTTTGCTCTTTGGGAATTGCATATCATTGGTGGCGGCGACGCCAAGACACTGATGGGCATTCTGGCGTTGTTTCCGACGAGTCGCTTTCTGCTCTTCCTATCGGTGGCCGTACTGATTCTCAGCACGCCGTTGCTCATATTGAAGATACTCAGGAGGCCTCAAGAGCACGTGTTTGAGGAGCTGCAGCAAAGGCTGCGATCCGGCTCTTTGTTTCCCACGCAACAGGATCTTGAGGACGAAGGTCGGCCCTACGCGTGGACTTTCTGCTTACCTGCGGTTGTCTACCTATGGTTCCTGTGGTGAAGCTTGCCCGCGACGAGCGGGGCTCAATTGTTGTACAAGCTCTCTTCATTGTCGCAATTCTGTTGGCGACAGTGTACATGGCTGTGGAGATTTGGAAGGTCGTCTCCATCAGTCAGTCAGTTCATGCCGCGGCTTACCAGGCCGCCAAGTACATCTCACTAAACGGCATGAACTGGGGGCTCAGCCCAAGCGGTTGGGCGGAGAAGGTATGGCCCTACGTCGTAACTGAGCTAACAAACAACCCCTTTGTGGATGAGACGAGCCTCCGGTCGGGGGCCTATGGCCCCAATCCCGCGATCACTGTCTGGCTCAATCCAGAGTGCAATAGACTCAACTACTGTCGCGAGGGTGACTTTTGGATCAAGATCCAGTGGGTACACGCGGTATGGCTACCACCCCGTTTCGGACGTGCGGCCAGTTCTCTGTTGCGCATGGATTTGATCCAGAAGGTCGACGGCCAGCTGGAATGCTTTCCGTAAGGTCACGACACGAATGATCAAGCATTTGCGGCTTTGGCGTAGCGATGATCGCGGCGCATACGAGTTGGTTCAGTTTGCGCTGATCTTACCGGTGTTCATCGTCATTCTCTATGGATCCTTTGAGCTGCTCAAGGTTGTCTCCGTACGCCACTCGTTGGATTCGGGAGTCTACCAGGCAGCACGGTATCTCTCGGTCTATCACAGAGAATACTACAACGAGAACTACAACCGTCCCGTGCAAGATGATCAGTTGCAGGCCGAGCGGCTCGTGTGGCAATCAATCCTTGCGAACCCCTTTGTTACTGAAGATGCCCTGCCCTCTATCGTCATCCGCTACTTCAATCGTGACGGCGCGGAGATCACGTCACCAGTCAACTTCCCGTGTGGTCAGATCAGACAGCTGGTGAACGATCCGAACTTGATGTTCACGGTGCGTGCACAGGCCACTATTCCTTGGAAGGGGACGGTCCTGGGGCTCAGCCTGGGCAGCATACAGATCTCAAGCGCGCACTCGGCTTACGTGGACTGCGGCCCCTGGTATCCATGGCCGGCCGAGACGCCCACCCCGGTGCGTACTCCCACTATGCCAGACCAGCCATGAAGACACTCGGTCGATGGAGGCGCGAAACCCTGGGGGCCAGTGTCGTGACCTATGCCTTTATTCTGCCCCTCTTTGTAGTGCTGGTTTTTGGCACTTTCCAGGTCTGGAGGGTAATTTCGGTGCGGCAGTCGCTCTCTCTGGGGACGTACCAAGCTGCACGGTACATCTCTTCTCACGGGCGCACCTGGCTTGGCCCCAACACTCCGTCATCTGCCTGGGAGGGCGCTGCCCGTGAAGCGGCAGAAACGATCGTGAACGATGAGCTCGAGGAAAACGATCTGCTGCCTGCGGGCTATAGACTGCAGGTGCAGGTGGTCATTGACGCCGAAGGGCGCGATGATCCCGCCCGGCTAGGCTGGCTATTTAGCGTGCGCAGCGAGCTGTACGCACCAAATCTGGTTTCACTTCCGCCACTGGAGTTAGGTACGGTGACCCTGGTGGAACGACAGGTAAGCTTCATAGAGGGTCTCAGCGGGGATTGGGTTCCTCCCGAGGACACCGGTCCATACTGACAATCGTCTTTGCACAGCGAGCACGCCAAGATATCTTGACTCTTGCCAGCATGTCACTATAATACTGCCCTGTGTGCGGGTGTAGCTCAGTTGGCAGAGCGTCTGCTTCCCAAGCAGAATGTCGTGGGTTCGAATCCCATCACCCGCTTGTGCTGGTCGCCAAGTCCTCTCGACGTGTGGCCTGGTATGGCGAATAAGGCCATACCCACATCCATCTCCTCTGTTGGCTATCGCATTCATGGGGCCGTTTGACCCACCGTGAGCGGAGGAATACCTGTGTTCACGAGCCTAAAAGTCGCCACATTCAACGTCAATTCGGTCCGTAGCCGGCTCGAAGTGGTGCTCGAGTGGCTCAACCGCGAGTCGCCCGATTTTCTGTGCCTCCAAGAAACCAAGGTGCAGGACGCAGATTTTCCTCTCGATCCTTTTGTAACTGCTGGCTATCGCGTGGCATTTCGAGGTCAGAAGGCACACGGTGGAGTAGCGATCGTCAGCAAGCACGAGATGGAAGATGTTCGTGCGGGGCTAGATGATGGAGGGCCGCTGGACGAAGCGCGTTTGATCCGGGTGCGCGTTGGTGACGTGTCCATAGTTAACACCTATGTGCCGCAGGGCCGTGACATAGAGTCTCCCCATTTTCAGTACAAGCTGGACTGGCTCGCTCGCATGCGCCGATGGTTTGAAACCAACTACTCCGCAAACGAGTTGCTCCTCTGGGCAGGTGATTTTAACGTGGCGCCAGACCCCATCGATGTGCATGACCCTAAACGCTTGACGAAACACGTGGATTTTCATCCAGAAGCCCGTGCTGCGCTGGAACATGTGCGGCAGTGGGGATTTGTGGATGTTTTCCGGATGCACTGCGCCGAGTCGGGCAAGTACACCTATTGGGACTATCGTGTACCCAGTTCGCTGGACCGCAACCTGGGGTGGCGCATAGATCATATCTGGGCCACTCAGCCACTGGCGCAACACTCGACGCGAGCCTGGATTGACTTGGAACCGCGACGTGCGCAGAAACCGTCCGACCATACTGTCTTGGCGGCGGAGTTTTCCTGGTAGGAATCGGAGGAAATGTGGCAAGAGCTAAAGTAGCAGTTTTGCGGACAAAGCCTGAGACCGTACTTCAAGATTATCAGCGACTGTGTGAATTGGCAGGAATCAAGGAAACGCTTGACAGTTCGGCGACCACCATCCTCAAGGACAACATCAGTTGGCACCTGCTCTATCCCAGCGCCAATACCACCCCGTGGCAACTGGAGGGCACGATTCTGGCACTGCGTGCCAGCGGGTTTGAGGACCTGGTTGATGTACATAACAAGACGGTGGTCACCATCGCCGATCTGGGGGACCGCTACAACAAGTTCGGTCCAGTCCTCGACAAGTATGGCATCCCCAAGAAGTACAATTATGAACCCAGTGATATGTCTTGGGTGGAGTACAAACCCAAGGCCAAGATGTTGGTGCTGGACAAGATCTTCCCAGAAGGTATCTACATCCCTGACTATTTTTTCGGCAAGAACATCGTGCACCTGCCCACAGTCAAGGCCCACAGCTACACCGTCACCACCGGCGCGATGAAGAATGCCTTTGGCGGATTGCTCAATGTCAACCGCCACTACACCCATACATGGATCCACGATACGCTGGTGGACCTCCTGCAAATTCAGAAGGAGATTCATACGGGTATCTTCGCCACGATGGATGGAACAACAGCCGGCAGTGGGGCTGGACCCCGAACCTTGGTCCCGCACCAGAAAGATGTCATCCTGGCCTCGTCGGATCAGGTCGCGATTGATGCTGTGGCCGCAGCGATGATGGGATTCGACCCGCTGCAAATCCAGTACATTGCCCATGCCACCGAGTTGGGGCTGGGGCAAGGCAACCCGAGAGAAGTCGAAGTGGTCGGAATGCCCGAAGTAGCAGAGGAGCGCTGGGGTTTCACCGTCGGAGCCAATCTGGGCACCGGTACGGGGTTATTATTGTGGCGCTCGCCCTTGAAGGTGTTCCAGAAGCTGCTATTCCACACGCCCCTGGTGAACATCTTTATCTTTGCCAGTGAGTATTACCACGACCATTACTGGTATCCGCTGAAGGGGCGCAAGGTCACTGAGAGGTGGCTGCAGGAAAGCCCTTGGGGCAGACTGTTCCAACAGTATCCAGGTTAGGGGTAGAACTGCCGCCCTAGCTGCAGCGAGACCCGGCATTGACGTGCGTCGCTGGGTACGGGTCTGATCACGGACAGGCTTGAATATGCCAATGGATGGAGGCATTGTGGCACGGCTTGCGGAAGTAAAGCGACTCGTCGAGGCGCATCGCGATGAGATCATCCAGTTCTTGCGTGATATCTGTGCGATACCCTCCATGGACTCGATGATCGGACCAGTGGGCGAGCGTATCCAGGCGGAAATGCGCCAGCTCCGTTACGATGAGGTCCGCTTCGACAAGATGGGGAACACCATCGGGCGCATTGGGGGCGGGCCGAAGGTGTTAGTCTATGACTCACACATTGACACCGTGGGTGTAGGCGATCCAGCGAGTTGGGAATGGGATCCCTTTATTGGCAAGACCGAGAATGGCATGCTCTATGCACGTGGAGCCTGCGATGAGAAGGGGAGCACCCCGGGAATGGTCTATGGGCTTGCGATCGCGCGAGACCTGGGGCTGCTCGATGGCTGGACGGTCTACTACTTTGGCAACATGGAAGAATGGTGTGATGGCATTGCCCCCAACTCTTTTGTTGAGGTTGATCCTGCCATTCGCCCGGATCTGGTATGCATTGGTGAGCCCAGCAGGATGAATGTGTATCGTGGACACAAGGGGCGACTGGAACTGCGTGTTGTTGCCAAGGGCCGCTCTGCGCACGCGGCATCTAACCATTTGGGTGACAACGCCATCTACAAGCTTCTGCCTGTCATCGCCGGAATCCGTGACATGGAGCCCGAATTGGCAAACCACCCATTCTTGGGCCACGGGAAAATCACCGTTACCGACCTTCAGGTCAAGACAGCATCTATCAACTCTGTGCCTGATGAGGCGACAATTTACATCGACCGACGGATGGTCATCGGAGAGTCCAAGAAGCAGGTTTTCGAGGCTATTGAGGCATTGGTCCCTCCCCAGTACGCGGACACCGTGAGAGTGCAGGCTTTGTACTATGATTCACCCTCCTACACGGGCTTTGTGTTCCCTGTAGACAAGTTCTTCCCTCCATGGGCCTTGGACGAAGATCATCCACTTGTACAAGCCGGGCAGCAAGCCCGCGAGCTTATTGGTCTGGCTCCCAATCCGAGCGGCAAGTGGGACTTTTCCACCAATGGAACCTACTGGGTAGGCAAAGCAGGTATTCCATCGATTGGTTTCGGGCCCGGCGATGAAGAGACTGCCCATACCGTGCAGGACTCGGTGTCACTTGCCGACGTAGTCAAGTCCACCGAGTTCTACGCGGTCTTGCCATCGGTGATTACGTCAGTTCAAGCTTAGCGCACGAATTCTTCGAGGAGGGCGGTCAAATGCAAACCTACTTGCGGGGTCGTGATCTCATTTCGGATATGGACCTGAGCAAGGACGAAGTCGAGACCGTGCTCGATGTCGCCATGGAACTCAAACGAGTTCGGGCGATGGGCGTGCCCCATGCCTACCTGCGCGACAAGGTTCTGGCCATGTTGTTCTTCTTCAGCAGCACCCGTACACGTGGGTCTTTCGAAGCGGGCATGGCCCAACTGGGCGGACATGCCGCATTTATCGAGTCGACTACCACCCAGATTGCTCATGGCGACACGGCCAAGGAAATCGGGGAGATCTTTGGTCGCTACTTTGATGGGATTGCCATCCGCCATTGCGACTGGAAAGTTGGCAACACGTACCTCAACGATGTGGCAAGGGCCAGCCGTGTTCCCGTTCTGAATATGCAGTGCGACATCTACCATCCATTCCAGTGCCTTGCTGACGTAATGACCATTATCGAGAAGAAGGGAGGTGACCTGCGTCGCAAGAAGGTTGTCGTCTCCTGGGCGTACGCTGCCTCCTACAGCAAGCCGATCTCCGTTCCCCAATCGCTCATTCTCCAACTGACCCGCTTTGGGTGTGACGTGGTTCTGGCACATCCGCCCGAATTCAAGCTGATGTCCGAGATTGTGGACCAAGCGCGTGACAATGCCAAGAAGTTCGGCGGGGGCTTTGACGTCATTGACGACATGGATGAAGCATTCAAGGACGCCGATGTGGTGTATCCCAAGTCTTGGGGACCCCTCTTGACCTCTACTGACGGTCAGGAGAGCAAGAGGCTCATAGAGAAGTACCGCTCCTGGATTACCGATCAGCGGCGCATGAACCTGACGAAAGAGGATTCAATCTACATGCACTGCCTCCCCGCAGATCGCAACCTTGAGGTCACCGACGAGGTGATCGATGGGCCGCGTTCGGTGGTCTATGACGAGGCTGAGAATCGCTTGCACGTCCAAAAAGCGGTTATGGCACTCACGATGTCCTAGCTTGCAGGGTGCGCTTGGAGGTTCTGCTCCGCAGAGGCAATCGAGGCCACGGCTGCAGTGCAGGCTTCGAGGAAGGCGCCTTCAGTGAGACCAAACATGATCCGAAAAAGGCCCTGGTATGAGAGATACCGGGGCCTCGTTCATTGGCGGCTAGTTGGCGAAGAGCACCGTGCCCAAGCGTACCATGTTGGCTCCCTCTTCGAGTGCGATACGATAGCTGTTGCTCATGCCCATCGAAAGGAAGCGCATTTCAATATCGGGGAGATGCGCCTTCCCCAAGTGGTCAAATAGCTCTTGGACGAGGCGGAAGAAGGGGCGGGCGTTCTCTGGATCGCCGAAACGTGGGCCCATTGTCATCAGGCCCTGTAAGCGCAGGTGAGACATCAGACTGATCTGGCGCGCCAGCTCTTCTGTTTGTTCGGGCATGATGCCAGTCTTGCTCAACTCACGGCCGCTGTTCACCTCGATCAGCACCGGCATGATCTTGCCAATTGCAGCACAGCGCTTTTCGATCTCTGTAGCCAGCTCGTGGGAATCCACAGTCTGAATCATGTCAAACAGGCGTACTGCGCTCTTGACCTTGCTGCGCTGCAAATGCCCAATCATGTGCCACTCTGCGGGCTGTGCGATCAGTGGAATCATCCTTTCCGCTTCTTGCACATAGTTGTGCCCTATGCCATGGACACCCGCACACAGAGCGGCCATCGCCTCTTCGGGTCGGCGGCCTTTTGCGGCGGCAATCACGCTAGTCCCCGGAGGCAAGGCCTGCATGATACCCCTGACTCTTGCGACAATCGCCCCTTCGTCAGTCATCTCAAACCTACCCCAGGCACACCTGACGATTGAAACCGGTTCAGAGTGGTATACCAGCCAGTAGCGTGGCCAGGCACACCCCCTTGGAGGCCATTTGAGGTTCTAGCCCTGGTCGTCGTCTTGATTCTCAATACGGGGGCCCAGATCCACCCACGAAAACTTGCGGCGCAGGGTGGTTGGATAATACTCGTCCAAGACATCATAGTCTACGCTAAGGCCCCAGGAGTGCATCACACGCGGGTCGATATATGATTTTAGGCTAGTATTGAGATTCCAGTTGCGCTTTTCACGCGTGACTCGCATCTGCGCCTTGAGTTTGCCCAGGGCAAGCTCCGCCTTATGCAGTTGCTGCTCCGCCAGGCGAATCTGCTGCCCTACGCGTGACAACTTCTTGGCCCATGCGGCAGCCTTCCGATCACGCTGCTTGCCGTCGGTGACAGCGGCCACCTGTTCGCGAGATTGCTGTTGCATGTCGTGCAGGTTTTGCCGTTTTGCTTGCAGTGACGCACGCGCCTTCTGCACACGCTCCTCGGCCTTGTGCTCTCGAACCCTGAATGCCTCTCGTCGGTTCTCCCAGCTTCCGCTGGGCTTCTTGGTGTGATTGCAGAATTCTGCGGCGCGCACATTTGCCAGGCTTGCTGCTAGCCACTTCTCATGCACAGGGTCTTTTGGCTTGACCTTGGCAGCCGCCAGGCTTTCGCGCACCAGGTGAGTCGCATGGTACGTGCGGAAGACTTTGGCGGTCAGCCCTGGAGATAGTTCCGACAGGAAAGCGTTCACATCATGACTGCTGATATCCGGGAAGATCTGCGGCTTGTTTCGGGTGGGATGATATCTGTCGGTGTTCTTGTGGCTCGTGGGAGGATGTGCCTCAGCAATTAGCTCTTGCAGGCTAGTGTAGACGGCACTGGGAAGCTTGAGACTCTTATGCCAGGCTACCGAGTCCTTGCCGAGAAAGCGAAACTCGGCCACTAGGTCAGGGAGCAAGCGGACGTGTTCTGGGCGCAGAGTCGTCGCTCCCACAGTATCCGCTTCGTCAGAGTCCTTCTCATCGCCTACGCGCAACCCAAGGCGATCGATCAGATAGCAGGCGACGGCGATCATGCGCCGCTTGGGCTCAGGGCCCGAGATCTCTCGTTCGATAGCCTCTCGAACCTGAGCCAACTGGTCGGATAGTGCGATTGCCTTATCGAACTTGCCTGCCTCTCGAGCCTGCCGCACTGATGCAGTCTCGCCGAGCCAGATATACTTCAATTTGCCCGAGAGGCGATCTTTCCAACGCGCTACCCACAAACCGTTTGGCTCCCAGACAATGGCGTCCCAATCACCAGACGGACGTGGGGCATCAGGACTTAGATTCAGCGTGATGTCGCTTTGTTGCGCTCCCTGCTTCCAGCGACCACGCAACGGGTGTTCTCCTCGGCCCATGAAGATGCCGCTGGGCTCTACAAGATAGGTGCCCAATTCGATGCGCTCGCCGTTGACCAGAGCATAGCCAAACTGCTCTCTTAGTTCCTCCCGCTCGGCCTTGCGAGCTGCCGCCTGCACCTTGCGTTGTTCTGGGGCGATAGCAGCCTTGGCTTCGCGCTCTGCCTGGACCACTTGCAGAGCTGGCGAGAAATCCACGTTATCCATCGCCAATGGCGAGTCTGCATCCAATGCCGTGGAAAAGTCTCGCATAAAGTTGCGTACAAAGATCTCATCCTCCACATAGGGAGTGCCTTGCTTCTTTGCCCAGGCCAAGGCCATCTCTTCCTGAGTGGGGGTAAGGCGAACGGGCGTGCCTCGCACGGTCAAGACCAGCCCACGAGCATCTGGCGGATGGGGAATCAGTATGCCGTTATGTATCAGTTGGCTAAGTAGCGCGCCTTCGTTTGTGGAGTCCGTGTTTGCTTTCATTCCCGATCGCATTCTAGCTCCCCGCGCAAGGCGCCCGAAAGGCCCGCTTGGCATGCCTTTAACAGTGCGTTTAACTGCCGCAGGCACCAGAAAACGCCGTAGCTGGCGGGTGCAAGCCCATGTCGCTTTTGTAAGTGCCGTGGTCTGGTGAGAAGCAATCTCAGGGGACTGTCAGAACCTGGGGCTCGCCGTCTGTGACGGCGATGGTATGCTCACAATGGGCACATAGTTTGCCGTCACGTGTAGCAACAGTCCAACGATCTGGCTTGACGTATACCTCTGGGCTGCCAACCATAACCATGGGCTCCACAGCCAGCGTCATCCCGGCCCTCAGGCGCATCCCGGTCTTGGGTCTGCCCCAATTGGGAATCTGAGGATCCTCATGCATTTCGCGGCCAACGCCATGGCCAGTGTATTCACGCACCACATGGTATCCGTGGCGCTCGGCATGCTGCTGAACTGCAGCGGAGACATCGCCCAGACGATTGCCAGCTGTTGCCAGTGCGATCGCGCGATGGAGCGACTCTTCGGTTATCCGAATCAGGCGCTCGGCTTCACTGGAGATCTGTCCAACGCCGACGGTGAACGCCGAATCGCCAACGAACCCTCGATAGACGCACCCGCAGTCAATACTGACTATATCTCCCTCTCTGAGAACGCGATGCGAAGGAATGCCATGCACGAGTTCGTCATTAACACTCGCCGTGATCGTGGCAGGATAGGGGAAGGCCGCGTAGCGCGGATCTGGATTGGGATAGTCAAGGAATGCTGGGCTTGCACCATGCGAGCGGATTACTTCTTCCGCTATCAGGTCAAGCTCCGCCGTGGTCACGCCAGGCCGCACCGCTCGCCGAATCGCTTCCAAAGCCAGCGCATTAATCCGACCTGCTTCCCGCAGGACAGCTACTTCGTCTTTCGTCTTGAGAGTGATAGCCACCCTCGATGCCTCCTGTCAAATGTGCCCCTGGGAAGGAGCCTTGTGCAAAACGCAACACAGTATACTGGGACTCGGCGGACTGGTCAATTGCACACTGCAATTGGGAGCTTCGGAGGCCGATAATCGCATCGTGCGTCTACAATCCGGTGCAAGGACATGGTTGGGGGTTCTGCGTAATTGTGGGGGGGGCGATCATTTCAGATATGCCACAAACCGGATCCCCGGCGCCAGGGATCCATTCCCCTGCCTGTGGCAAGCATTGGCCATACCCCACCATGGGGTCGAGATTAAGCAGAGAAACAAGGGGAGGGGCCGAGCAATCGAGTCCCTCCCTCCCCTTTGTCATCTGATCTTAGTCGCTGTATTCCTCTGCCTGCAGCTCCTCTTCATCCTCAAGCTCTTCGTCATCCCAGTCATCGACGTATTCTACTTTCTCCCAGGCATCGACAGACCCACAGTCAGGACAACGATGAGGCGGGCTCTTGCCTTCGTGCAAGTAGCCGCAATCCATACATTCCCATTCAGTCTCCATGGCCTCTCCTTTGGTGTACTACCGCTCAGCGACCCAATGGGCTGAGACTAAGCAACTGATTTCAGAGTGATTATTCGACTTGTACTTGGTGCAACATGACAACTCGTCGGGTGATTCTGCACGAAAGAGCCCATCCGCGATTGCGCAGCTAAGTGTCCAGACCGTACCGCCGCGCTGCCAGCCGCACAATATCGTTGACCAGTTCGACATAGGCAAACTCCTCTGCCCGGGCCATGATGCACAAATCGCTTATCGTCGGGTTCATACCGGGCAGGGTGTTGATCTCCAGGAGGTGGGGTTTGCCTGCTGCGTCCAAACGAAAATCGACGCGCGACACGTCGAGCGCGCGAATCGATAGGAAAGCTTGCACGGCCAACGCTTTGAGCTCCAGCCCAATCGCGGAGTCTACCTGTGCTGGACAGAGGTAGTTGATCGCCAGGGGGATATCGGACTTGATACGGTTGGTGTAGACACCGCGCTCCGAGCCCGCCACGGGGCTCGTGTCGATTTCTAGTACCGGGAAAAGATGGAAACCGCGTTCATCATAGCGGCCAGAAAGCGGACTCTCCTTGGGGGCAAGCCGGTTCCCCAGGACACCCACGGTGAACTCGCGCCCGGGCAGGTACGTTTCGACCAGTGCCAGCTGCCGATAGGCACAGATCAATGACCGCAGACGTACACGAAGCTCTGGCTCGTCGCGGACGATTGACTCTGCGTCAATACCCTTGCCCGTTCCCTCTCCCACTGGTTTGGCGAAGAGGGGGAATGAGAGCCCGGCCTGCAACGGCTCATCGGGGCTCTCGAATACTTGAAATGCGGCGGTCGGCAGTCCATGGGACATCCAGATCCGCTTGGCCATGGCCTTGTCAAGTGACAATGCATGGGCGAGTACCTGCGATGCAGTATAGGGGATGCCGAGCATCTCAAGCATGGCCGGGATCTGAGATTCTCGGCTGTCGCCACGATGACCCTCGCAGATGTTGAAAGCAATATCGATGCGCCCGCGGAGGCGTTGCAGCGTGGGGTAGAGCTGCACATCCCCCTCGAGGGGAAGCACTTGGTGCCCGCCATCCTCCAGTGCCTGCTGCAGAGCCTGCACGGTTTCTTCCGAATCCAGTTCCGCGCTAGCGTCCACAGGCTCCCCGGGCTCATGGGGTGCATTCGCTTTGAGATTGTACAGCAGAGCTATACGGAGTGAGCGCATACTGACTCTGTTACCACCATCGGAATCGCCAGCAGCGATTGCTCGGCGCCTCTGCTGGGAGTAGTTTCGGGTTGTATGATGACACATTGTCCATCCAGCATGCCAGCTACTCCACGATCGTGTTCATGTGCGTGGTGTTGACAGCTGGGAGGACACTCGCCGGTGTAGCCCTGAGGGAGCGGGTAGGCACTGATGGCCCCAGCATAATTGCGCACCACAGCAGTCTTGTCCGACATAGAGATCAGATACTGTGGCATAATCGGAACCTTGCCAGCACCGCCGGGGGCATCCATGACAAAGGTCGGCACCGCAAGCCCACTGGTGTGTCCGCGCAAGTGCTCGATGATCTCAATGCCTTTGTTGACTGAGGTGCGGAAATGCGAGATGCCCTGTGACAGGTCACACTGATACAGGTAGTAANNTGATGAAGCCCTCGTAGTTGCGCACGATGACCTTGCTCTCCGACATGCTGAGCATGTAGTTCGGCAGTATCGGGATTTTCCCTCCGCCCTCCGGCGCGTCGATGACGTAGGTCGGGATGGCGTAGCCAGATGTGTGGCCGCGCAGCGACTCCATGATCTCGATGCCTTTTGCTACGGGCGTGCGGAAGTGCCCCGCGCCATGCACCAGGTCACACTGATACAGGTAGTAAGGCCGGACCCGGATGCGCAGCAGTGCATGCATCAGATCCTTGATGATGTGAGGGCAATCATTGATGCCGCGCAGCAACACCGTCTGACTGCCCAGGGGTATGCCTGCATTGGCCAGCCGGGCACACGCCGCGGCCACTTCTGGCGTGATCTCCGCTGGATGGTTGAAATGTACGTTGATCCACAGCGGATGGTAACGGCTCAGCATCTGCACCAACTTGGTTGTGATGCGCTGTGGAAGGAATACCGGAGTCCTCGTGCCAAGCCGGATGATCTCTACGTGAGGTATGGCGCGCAGGCCGCTCAGCAACGACTCGAGCACGCTGTCGCTCAGGATCAGGGGGTCGCCCCCAGAGATCAAAACATCCCTGATCTCGGGGTGCTGAGCAATGTACTGCAGGGCCCGCTGCATCTCGTCAGCAGCCATACGCTGCGATTTGACCCCTACCATGCGGCGGCGAGTACAGTGGCGACAATAGGCCGCACACTGATCAGTAAGCAGCAACAGTACCCGGTCAGGATAGCGGTGGACCAAGCCCGGCACAGGTGACTCGGCATCCTCACTCAGAGGATCCAGCAGTTCCTCAGGCTGAACGACCAGCTCGCTGGCCGTTGGGACCACCTGGCGTCGGATCGGACAGTTGGGGTTTTCCTTCTGCATCAATGAGGCCAAGTACGGAGTGATGGACATGCGCAGTCTCTTGCACGTTGCCCGTACCCCCGCCTCTTCTTCAGGCGTAAGGTGGATAATGCTCTTCAGTAGCTCGGGTGAATCGATGCGGTGCCGCATTTGCCACCGCCAGTCGTTCCAGTCGTCCTCGGATACGTCATGCCACATGGCTGGACGTTTACTGTACGTAGACCTCTGCCCAAGGCCAGGAGGCTCTTCGCTACACCCATGACACTCATCTAGCTCTTGAGATGCCGTTTCTGACATTGGCTTACTCTCCCCAAACCTCTGTTGTTCTTGAACCCGACAGGACCAAGTTGGTTCCCATTTCCGAGGGTCAATTCTACTACGACTTGACCCAGAGATCGTGCAAAACCGGTGCAACAGAAGTTCGAATTTGGTTAAGTTTTGGTGTGGAGCGGCCTGAGTCCCAGTTGTGCATATGCAATAGCGTCTGTATCATGCAGTTGCATGCGCCTCACTCGGGTCTTCCTTGCAGTGATGTGGCCCGCAACCCAAGAGGCGCGTAGGTGTTGAATGTGGACAAGCAGTTGGATAGGAGGTCGTCGGTACGATGGAGTTGGTTCGTTACTTGGGGGTCGCAATTCTGGGGTACCTGCTGGGATCCTTCCCAACAGGGTACCTAGCAGCGCGTTTCTTGAAAGGGGTTGACCCACGGCAGCATGGCAGCGGCCGCACGGGTGGCACCAATATCCTGCGCTCAGCCGGGAAAGGTCCTGCTGTGGTGACGGTGATCGGAGATTTCGCCAAAGGCTTCTTGGCCGCGCTCTTGGCTCGCATGTGGTTGGGCACGGAGCTGGCGGTAGTCATCGCAGGCCTGGCTGCGATCTTGGGCCACAACCGGTCGGTCTTCTTGGGCTTTGCTGGGGGTGCGGGATCGATGACCAATGCGGGAGTGGTGATGGCCATCGCTCCACATGTGGTACCGCTGATGGCGCTCAGCGCTTTCGTGTCGGCACGAGTCTACAGAATCGCCTCGGTCACTTCTCTCGTAGCGGCCGCCACCATGGCCCTGGCCCTGCTAGCGTCGTTTCTGCTATCCCTTTCGCCCGCCATTTACGTGCTCTACGGCGTTCTGGCCTCCGCGTTGATCCTGTTTGAGCTACGGCCTAACATCCGGCGTCTGCGCGATGGTACGGAACGAGTCGTGCCGAACTATTAGCTGAGGATCTTGCTCAGGAACTGCCGCGTACGCTCTTCCTTGCAGGTGGCCAGCGACAGGCCATCTGGCGTAGTTTCTTCCACGATGTGTGCATCGCACATGAAGAAGATGCGGGTGGCGGCGGCGCGAACAAAGCCCATTTCGTGAGATACCACGACCATGGTCATGCCCTCGCGAGCCAGGTCGAGCATCACGTCGAGTACTTCGGTGATCATCTCGGGGTCCAGGGCTGAAGTGGGCTCGTCAAAGAGCATGATCTTGGGCTGCATGGCCAATGCTCTGGCAATGGCCACCCTTTGCTGCTGTCCTCCAGACAACTGAGCGGGATACGCATTCGCTTTCTCCGGGATACCCACTTTGCCCAACAGCTCGTGGGCGAGCTCTACAGCTTGCTTCTCCGGCCTCTTGCGCACGACCCGCTGGGCCAGAGTGATGTTCTGCAACGCTGTAAGGTGCGGAAACAGGTTGAACAGCTGGAAGACCATTCCGACCTCTGCACGGACCTTATCGATATTCTTCGCCTCGGTCAGTGGTATGCCGTCCACGACGATGCGCCCGGAGTCCACAGACTCGAGATGGTTGATGCAGCGCAGCAGAGTGGACTTGCCCGAGCCGCTTGGGCCGATGATGACCACGACCTCGCCCTTGCGCACATTCATGCTGACGTTGTCCAGCGCGACAACGTGTCCAAACCGTTTGCTTACATTCTCTATCTGGATAATGCTATCGGACAAACTGCATCTTCCTTTCTATGTAAGCCACAACGCGGGCGAAGAATAGGGTCATGACCAGGTAGAGTAAGGCTACCATGAGCCAGGTCTCCAAGGCCAGGAAAGTGGAAGCCATGAACTCCCTCCCACGTCTGGTCATGTCCGCAACAGCCACAACCGAAACCAACGACGAGTCCTTGAGCAGAGCGACGAACTCGTTGCCGACAGGTGGAAGGATGACACGCACAGCCTGAGGCAGAATCACGTGGCGCATGGCCTGGAAGTAGCTCATGCCCAGCGAACGAGCAGCTTCAGACTGTCCTTTGGAGATGGATTCGATCCCTGCGCGCACGATCTCGGACATGTAGGCACCATAGCAGATGGTCAGTCCGCCCACCGCAGCCGCAAATGGGTTGATCTTGACACTGATCAGCCATTGAGCAACGCTGGGCAATACCCCGATCAACCTTTGGCCAAGGCCTCGCAGCACGATCGGCGAGGCATAGTAGATGAACATCAGCTGCACCAACAACGGGATGCCACGAATCAGCTCGACATAGATCGAAGCAGCCCCATTGACGAGGGGATTCTTGGAGATACGGCCGAGCCCTCCCAATAACCCGGCAATCATGATGAACACGAAGGATGCCACGGTGATACCAAGAGTCACACGAACGCCATCCAGAAGGAAGGTGAATATGCGCAGATAGGGATCGGGTCGGGTGCGCACCAACAACCAGGTCACTACAACAACGGCTAGCAGTAGAAGCCACCACCGATCGACTCCATCTGTCAACGCTGGCGTCTGGGCCTCCTGCGAGGGGCCAGCGATGCTTTTCTTGCGACTGGCTAGGGACGGTTCCATATTGGCATTTCCTCACAATTCTGGTACTTGGCCAACAATACGCCAAGGGCTTGAATGGACGAGGCAACCATTGCAGCGGCGCAACGATGGGCGGTGTGGAGTCAGCGATGACTAGGTGGGAGAGGTGGCGGGCTAGAGCTTGTCATACGGCTGGCCGCTGGCGGCAGGTCCACGGGCACGCCCCACCACACCTGCCAGCACAAGCATTGTGGCAATATATGGTGTCATTCCCAACAGGTCCGAGGGAATGCCAACCTGGAGAATGGCCAGTTTCTCTTGCCAGGAATCAAAGAAGCCAAAGATGAGCGCCCCCAGGAACGATCCGGCCGGGTTCCAGTTGCCAAAGATCATGGCCGCCAACCCTAAGAAACCCTTTCCAGCGGTCATGCCTTCATTGAACCGGCCTGCCGATCCTATGCTCATGTACGCACCAGCCAGACCAGCAATCGCTCCACTGATCAGCACGCACGCATAGCGCGTGCGAAACACGTCGATGCCCAGAGTATCGGCTGCTCGCGGGTGCTCCCCGACAGCACGCAGGCGCAGGCCCCAGCGCGTCTGATAGAGAACGATGTGCGTGACAAATATGAGCCCGATCAGCGCATACACAATAGGGCTTTGATTGAATACGATGGGCCCAAGAACCGGGATCTTGCCCAGGAATGGGATAGCAACAGCGGGCATGGCTGGCCCTGGTTGGTTAAGCTCAGGTCGCAGGTTGAGCACCGCGCGCTGCAGGTAACTGGTGAGCCCGAGCGCCAGGATAATGATGCCCGTTCCACTGATTACCTGCTCGACCTTGAACCGGATCGAAAGGATGCCGTGCAACACAGCAAGCGCTAGCCCGCCGGCTATCCCCCCCAGGACGCCGGCCAGCATGTTGCGGGTTATACTGGCCACAACGGCGGCGAGGAAAGCACCCGTGAGCATCATACCCTCGATGCCAATGTTTACCACGCCGGAGCGCTCGCTGTAAATGCCGCTCAGCGCCGCCAACGCGATGGGCGTGGCTCTGACGATACTGCTCACCAGCATGCCCGTCAGGTTCAATGACTTGCCACGGGTGGCCCAGATGAGAAAAGCGCTGATCCCAATTGCGGAAACGGCGGCGAGTAAGGTGGCTATACGCGCCGTGCCACGCAGAAGCTGCCATGTGCCGATCAAGGCCGCCAGTGCAGCGAGTAAGAGTAGCGCAGACGACGTCTGCATCACCATATCGGGAGCCTTAATGGTCATGCCCCCGCGATAGCTGGTAAGGCTGAAGGTCGATAGCTGCCCGTCAGTACCGGGACGCAAGGCCAGGACGATCAGAGCCGCCAGGGTCAGGCACAGCAGGCCCATGGCCAGTTCTTTGCGCCCCCGCCGGCCACCCTTGGCTGATTGAATCGTCATTCCTGCTGCCCTCCGCCGGAAGCAGCCTGGGTCAGCTCGGCGCCGATGTGCTGCTGTGGCTGCAGATGATACAAACTGCGGATGATCGCAGGTGCCGCGATAAAGATGATCACCAGGCCCTGGACAATGCGGATAATCTCCACGGGGACGCCAGCTACGGACTGCATGCGAGCAGCGCCTCCACGCAAGAAGCCAAATAGCAGCGCTGCCAGCACGACTCCCAACGGGTGGCTGTTGCCAAGCAAGGCCAAGGCGATAGAGTCAAAGCCGTAGCCAGTAGAGAAGGCCCTGACCATGCGGTGGTCGACCCCAAGAACCTGGTTCGCACCAGCCAGTCCGGCAAGGGCCCCGCTCAAGGCCATGGTCAACACGGTGATCCGTGTGATGCGCACCCCAGCATAGCGCGCAGCCCGTGCATTGGCACCGACCATACGGATCTCCAAACCATACGTCGTCTTCCATAGGAACCAATAGACTAGCACCGCGATCAGAAGCGACAGGAAGAAACCCGCATGTAGCCTTACTGGGCGAGGGAACAGCGTCACCAGATAGGCGCTAGGCCTGATCTCTGGGGTGATGGGCAGATTGTCCGGGCGAGCCATCGGCCCCTGCAGCATAAAGTCGGTCAGGCGGAAGGCGATATAGTTCATCATGATCGTATTGATCACTTCATGGGCACCCGTACGTGCTTTGAGCAGACCCGGTATGGCTCCCCATACAGCCCCGGCAAGCACGCCTGCAAGAAGAGCCAATGGAAGGTGGATGTACGCAGGCAGGCCAGTCATCGAGTAGCCAACGTACACAGAAGCCAGGCCACCTACGAATAACTGCCCCTCGACACCGATGTTGAACAGCCCGCCACGGAAACTGAGAGCCACTGCCAGCCCCGCAAAGATGTAGGGTGTAGCGATCACAAGGCTCTCTGAGAAGGGGCGCAGCGCTTCCAGGAGAGCCCGAGCTTCGCCTGTTTGGCGCATCTGCACAAAGGCCTCGAGAATCTTGCGCGGATTGCCGAAGGACCCTTCAAGCAAGGCTGCATAGCCGTTGCGGATGGTCGACCACGTCACAGAAAAGGCCTGCAGTGGGGCTTGGGAGAAGTTCAACCATGCTGCAATCACAGCAGGTGAAGAGGCAGCAATGAACAATGCCCCAATGACCAGGGCGGTGAACACGGCCAGGATGGGCAGCATCAAAGAGCTCTGTAAGACCCTCTCCAAGAAATGGCGCGCGAGTACGGGCTTACGAGTGCGCTCCGGCTCGAGCATGGTCCGTGATTGGCTCAAAGTAAGGCTATCTCCGTCCGCCTGGCCTGGTCAGGCTGCACACACAGGGCTATTGGCTACGACCGGCTCGACGACACCAGCCATGAGCAGGCCCAGCATTGCCCTGCTCGCGTCTGTTGCGTCCATGCAAGCGACAATGCGTCCTTCGTACATTACCGCAATACGGTCTGACAGGCTCATGATCTCATCGAGCTCAGGCGACACCAGGAGAACCGCGGCGCCAGCGTCGCGCCTCTCGATGATGCGCCGATGAATGTACTCGATGGAGCCCACGTCCAGACCACGCGTTGGCTGCGACGCAATGAGCAACCGCGTCGTCCGCGAGAACTCGCGCGCCACAATGACCTNNTCTGCTGGTTGCCCCCGGAGAGGTTCGAAGTAAGAGCAAGAATGTCCGGCGTGCGCACATCAAACTGCTCCACACATTCCCGGGCCTTGTCCTCAATCTCCTTCTCTTGCAGCAGAATACCTTTCGCCAGTGGAGGTGTGCAATACTCGTTCAGGATAAGGTTGTCTCGCACCGGGAATGACAATACCAGGCCATCCCGTTGGCGGTCCTCTGGGATATGTGCCACACCCAACTGGGTGATTCTTCTTGGGGTAGCGTGTGTAGTCTCTTCACCCAAGATCGTCACTTTGCCCGCGTCAGTTCGGCGCAGGCCGGTCAGCGCTTCGACGAGCTGAGTCTGACCATTGCCCTGCACTCCTGCGATGCCCAGGACTTCACCCTGCCTCACCTGAAGCGATACGTCACTTACGGCGACGGTCCCGCGGTCGTCGCGGACTTGCAGCCCCTGGACATCCAATACCACCTCGCCGGGCTGCGCGGGTTGCTTGTCAACTGTAAGGATCACATCACGGCCGACCATCATTTTCGCCAGGGAGTGCTCGTCAGCTTCGCTTGGCGTGGTAGTACCAACTACTCTCCCCTGTCGCAGCACCACGATGCGATCGGCCACGGCCATCACTTCCTTCAACTTGTGGGTTATGAAAATGACCGATTTGCCCTTGGCCACAAGCGACCGGATGACGACGAAAAGATCCTCGGCTTCCTGGGGTGTCAATACGGCTGTGGGCTCGTCAAGGATCAGGAGGTCCGCGTCACGGTAGAGAAGCTTGATAATCTCGACACGTTGCTGCACACCGACTGGCAGGTCCTCGACCAGGGCCATTGGTTCAACGGCCAGCCCAAAGGTTGACGAGATCTCACGGATGCGCTGCGCAGCCTTGTCTCGGTCTACAAAGATGCCGTTGCGGACAGGCTCGAGGCCCAACATGACATTCTCGGTAACGGTAAAGACCGGCACCAGCATGAAATGCTGATGAACCATGCCAATGCCCTGACGAATGGCCTCACTTGGATTGTGGATCGCCGTCTTGGTGCCACGGACGTAGATCTCGCCGGCATCAGGGGTGTAAAGGCCATAGAGAATGTTCATGACCGTGGTCTTGCCTGCGCCATTCTCTCCCAGCAGGGCGAGGATCTCTCCCTGGTTAAGGGTCAGGTCTATGTTGTCGTTGGCCAATACACCAGGAAATGTTTTGGTGATGCCTCGTAACTCGAGAACTGGAGGCACAAGCGTCGCTCCTCGAACCTTTCGACATCATGGACTCTATTTCGGGCATGTTGCTATCAGCTCCGAGTGATGTCCACTCTACCTCGTGGACATCACTCGGACTAGTTCATAGATGGAACTGTACTGAGAGGCTAGTAGAGCCCGCCAGGGCAAAGATTCGGGTACGTCAGGCAGCCGGTGTCCTTGATCTCACCAGAGATGATCTTCTTCTGGAGGTCCTCGATCTCGGCTTTGAGGCTAACGGGAATCTTGCCATCAAGGTCGTGATATGGTGCAATGCCGACACCGCCATTCACCATGTCTCCAATATACACACCACAGGCATTGAACTTGCCTTCCATGGTGTCCTTGATTACCTGGTAGCACGAATTGTCCATCTTTTTCATGACGCTGGTGAGCAGCACGTCGCGGGCTTCGGGCAGCAGATTGTAGCCATCCACGTCGACCCAGATGCCGTAGCCACCGCGCTCGCGGGCGACATCAAAGCCAGGGCTGCCAATCAACCCACCAACGGGGATGAAGATATCAGCTCCTTCATCAAACAGAGACTCGGTGGCCTCCTTGCCTTTCGTCAAGTCGGCAAAGTCGCCTGTGAAGAGCCCTTCACCGGTCTTGTTGTCCCAACCAATGAGCTGGACATTCGTGCCATGGACCTTGTTGTACAACTCCATGCCGGTCTGGAAGCCGACGCCGAAGATGGTGACGGTGGGGATCTTCATACCGCCAAAGTAGCCGATCTTGCCCGTCTTGGTCATCCCTGCTGCCAGGTAGCCCGCCAGGAAGGCGGCCTGGTCAGTCTTGTACACCTGGCCCATGACATTGGGGATGCACTCGCTGTGCCCGATGATGCCCTCAGGCACGCCGAAAGCATCCGGGTAGGAGTAGTCGACGATGGTGAACTTGACATCCGGGTACTGTGCGGCCGTCTTGGCTAGATCGCCCCCCAGCAAGAATCCGGAGGCAAAGATGAGGTCGTAGCCCTGGCTGGCGAACTCGGTCAGGTTGGGCTCGTACTGGGTGGCTTCATCAGACTGGATGAACTGCGCCTCAACGCCCAGCTCGGCGACAGCGCGCTGGATTCCCTCCCACTGATTGGTATTGAAGCTCTTGTCGTCGATGCCGCCGGTATCCGTTACATACCCCACACGGAAGCTGGCGGTTGGTGCCTCTACTTCGATCCACTTGGCGGTTAGCTGCTCAATCACACCCTGGGCCTTGACCATTTCCAGCCCTTTGTTGATGGCCGCAAGGATTTCCGGTGCGCCCTTCTTGACTGCGATACCGTACTCCTCGCTGGTCAGGGCCTGGCCCACAATTTTGAGGTCACTCGCGTACTTCTTGATAAAGGCTTCAACAAGCGGGTCGTCAGCCACAACGGCATCAACCTGCCTGTTGACCAGGTCCAGAAATGCCTGGGAGATGTCGTCATAGGGCTTGAGCGTGGCCTGGGTATAGTTCTCTTCGATCTCGATGGCGCCTGTCGTGCCAAGCTGCGCCCCGACAGTCTTGCCGGCCAGGTCTGCTGGCCCAGTAATCGTGCTATTCTCCACGCGCACGGCGATAAGCTGGCCCGCAGCAAAGTATGGTGCCGAGAAATCGAATGCGTTGAGGCGTTCCTCTGTGATTGTCATGGCTGAAATAGCCGCGTCGTACTGTCCGGTAGCCATGCCTGCTAGCAACGCATCCCACCCGACATTGACGAACTCGACCTCAAACCCGGCGGCTGCGGCGATGGCCTTCATCAGGTCAATGTCGAATCCAACAAAGGCCTTGGTCTGTTCATCGACAGACTCAAACGGCGGCCACGTGGCGTCCGTGCCGACAGTAATCTTCAGCACGGGAACAGGCGTCGCAGTAGCTGGCACAGCAGTCGGTGGGACCGCCGTGGGTGGCCGCACTGTTGGCCTGGGTGTGGGGGTCGGCGTAGCACTTGGTGCACACGCCCCCAGCAGTACGCTCGCAACGAGCAACACTGTTATGATCCTCGAAAACTTGCCTCTCACTTCTCCTCCTTCACTCGTTCTTCTGTTGATAGATCAATGCAAGACTGGCGGGAAGCCCACCGCTCGATGATCAGGGAATTGCGTGCAGAACCAGTTTGTGTACCTCTATCCCCCATGCACCCGGTGCCCATTCTGGCAGCGGCTGGCGAATTACCCTGCGCGCTCGGCACCAAGGCACACGTGGTCCCGATATAGCCAAGCGTGGCAGACAGCAAAAAAGCTGTCCCCGTCTTGTGAGACCTGGCAGGCCGCCAGGTCAAGCCAATCATCACAGACCTTGAGAGCATCACCTCTGCCAAGCCCGCAAAGGGCACTGCGCTGTGATGCTCGGATGAGACAGCGTCGTATCAGTACTCATTATAGCGCACGCGAATCATGTGTCAAGAACCGACGAGATACGTGCTCGCTTGCACGAGAAGAATGAAAGCATGTCTTAAGGCGGGGCGTTCTTCCGGCCACACGTGCATCTGTGGCCTCCAGAAATACCTAGAGCATGCGCCTGCCGCTACGGAACGGACGTGCCTTCTTGACGAGCGGGTCAGGGCACAAATGGTGCAGCTCGGATCTCGCCCAGGTCCGAGACCTGCTCCGCCTCAACGTCGACGATAATCTCCTTGCCCTCTCGATTGACCAGGAGGGGCCCACTGGGGCCCATAATGCCAAGTGCATAGCGGCCGGGAACGATATCTAGAAAAGCAAAGAAGCCAGACGCATCCGTCTCGATGCGTGGGTCGAGTACCGCATCAAGCGCCGCCACCTCAAAGCCTTCGGCGCTGTGAATCACCTTGGCGAGATACATCATCTGCCCTTCACTTGGTTGACCACTCATTAACAAGAGGCCTTGAACGATTCCCTTGCCTGGCTGCGGGGTCTGATTACGCGGCTGTAGGGTGGGCATCGGTGTAGGGGTATTGCTCGCTACGCGCTGTGTGCAGCCGCACGGCAGCGCCAGAAGCATTCCAGCAATGACAAGCAGGGTAAGGTGGCGGGATATCATCTCTTCTCGTTTGTCTCCTGTACGCAAGCAGAGGGCCATCAGTTCGCTGATGGCCCTCTGTAGGCTGAAAGCTGTTTTGCCCTAGAGGCTAGTAGTTAAAGCCGTCGTAGGTCATGAACTGATCGCCGGCGATGGCGGGGTTGATCTGGTTGACGATCATGACCACCTTGCCACCACCACTCGCTGTAACCGTAGCCGAGCCGATATACTTGTTGCCGCCCCAGTTTGCGGCCTGGATCGAGTTGTACGAGTTGTTGGGGCCGATGGTCGCAGTCTCAGGAGCTGGAGCATAGGAGCCACCCGAGTTGGGGCCATAGCTGATGGTGATCGTCGTGCTGCTTGTCCCGACGTTCATCACCTGGAAGCCAGTGTAGTAGCCACTGTTGGCGTTCATGATCAGCGGTGCGCTGATCTTGTCCGTAGCCGCATCAGGATTGAACCCGTTGTAGGCCGTGCCCAGCACGGGCGGAGTCATCTTGACCTGGTTGACAATGGCCACCACAGGCTGGTTGGAGGTAATGGTGGCTGAGCCAACGTACTGCTCGGTCCACATACCACCAGCCTGAATGAAGGTCTTGGACTCGTTGGGTGCCAGGCTCGCGGTCTCGGTGCTGGGTGTGAAGGAGCCAAGTATGTTAGTGCCATACTGAATGGTGATGTTGGCCGTCGAGCCGCCCACGTTCTGCACCTGGAAACCGGTGTAGTAACCACTGTTGTTGGCCATGATGAGCGGCATGCTCACCTTCGTCGAACCGCCGGTGAAGCCATTGTAGCCCATCATGTTCTGGTAGGTCTCGCCGACCTGCATGACTGTGGCCACGATGGGCTGGCTGGAGGTTACCACGGCCGAGCCGATGAACTTGCTGCCCAGCTGGGTGAGGTCGCGCTGATCAAAGGTGAAGGCTGCACCGGGCTTGACAGTGACTGCGGGCGCGGTATAGTCAGTTCCATCGCTGCCCCGCTTGTAAGCTACAGTCACTGAGGCATCCGAGGTGCCCACGTTCTGCACGTTGAACCAGGTGTAGTAGCCCGAGTTGCCACGCATGATCAGCGGCAACTGCACGGTGCTGGCTCCAGCGCTAAAGCTCTCGGTGGAGGCCGCATACTGTGTGGTATTGCCCAACGTGTTGGCGATCGCCACAACGGGCTGGTCCGAGCTAACCACGACCGAGCCATTGAAGCCGTCAGGCACTGCCGTCAATGGGAAATAGGTCTTGGAGCTACTCCCACCGATGGTATCCGGCACAGTCGCCTGGACCAAGCCATCAGACTGGCGATAGTACGTGACGGTGATGGCGGCCGTCGTTGCGCTCAGGTTCTGAACCTGGAAGCCGCTTGTCCAGGTGATGCCCTGGGCGGAGACTGCCGGGATGGCCAGAGCGGCGATGATCGCAACTACTACGAGAATACTGAATCTCTTCATATCGTTCTTGCTCCTTTCTCCTACGATTCCTGATCCTGATGAGCTCGTGCTGATAAGAAATGCTGTGCGCATGGCACACAACTACGCCGAGCTTGTCAAAGCAGACACACTATAGCTCACTGAGCTCCCCTTGGCAATAACCCTTTCGGAGTATCTTTGCGGCGAGAGGGCAGTTGTGCGCTGCGGCCTGCGCTGCTGAAGGCTGGCTTGGCTAGTACGCCAGATAGTCGGGATGCCCACGGCAACGGTGGCAGATCGTGGGGACATCGCCGCTTTCCCTAGGTTGCTTGGCGATGACACGCCGGGCGCTGATGTAGCGCGGACTATTCCAGATCTCGCGCACGGTTGCTTGACCAGTATCGCCAAAGTCGAATTCGGCATTGTGGAGCCAGCAACACGGCGCTACCCCGCCATCCCAGTTGATAACCATACTCTCCCACAACTCATGGCAGTCCCAGACGTTCTCCAGCTCGTTACGGCTGTAGTCGTAAGCCGCATAGGCTGGGTTGGTTGGTAGCCACTGGTCAACTTGCTCGTGGTTGTGCGTATCGACGAACAGGGGGCCGGTCGTGAAGCTGTCTACACCGCTTTGGCAAGCCATTTGCCTCACCTGCTCAATCTCGTGCTCGTTGTGCTTGCCGATGAGCATGCGCCAAATCACAAACGGCCTTGTTGCCCCAAGCCGTCGTCTGGCGTCAAGCAACAGTTCCAGGTTCTGCAACACCACGTCAAGCTGTCCGCGCCTACGATAGGCGGAGTAGCTGGCCTGCGTTGCCCCATCAATCGAAACGACCAGCTGGCTCAGGCCTGATTGAATAAGGCTTTGGGCCATGTCGGGGGTAAAGTGGTTGAGGTTCGAGCTCAAACGCACGCTGATGCGTCTACTACTGAGATAGCGGATCATCTCAAAGATGTCGGGGTGAAGCAGAGGCTCCCCCCAGTTGTAGAGCTCTACACGGTAGGCATAGGGAGCGATTTCATCCGCGATGCGCTTCAGCTCGCTCAGGGGCATGCGGCCCTGCTTGCGTGCCAAAATGCCTTGTCCGGTTGGGCACAGGGGGCAACGCAAGTTGCAGATATTGATCGGGTCGAGAAAGTAGTAGGCGGGCATGCCAATCAGCCGCGGACGTCGCAATCGACGCTGTATCTTGAGAGCGAGCAAATTGGCTAGCTTGGGCAAGGTTGTGCAGCGCAGTGCTTCCTGCAGATGGAACAGGTAGACATCTCTCTTTCGGAATTGCTTTGGACAGTCTGAAGTTACCATGGGCGTACCGGCCTACAAACGCGTCGAGAGCAATACCCACAGCACGGAGTAGACGATAGTCAGCCCCCTCATGAGGATTACGGCAACCAGGGCAACTGGCTCAGGGACATAGCGCGCCAAGAGCAGGGTCAGGGTTACCTCCTGTAGACCCAGGTTGGTGGGCAGGAAGGTCAACAGCGACGTGGCGAGCCCAGCCAAGGTCCAGTCTGCGAGTATCTGAGGCAAGTGCCCCAGTGGGAGATCAAACAGACTACGAATGATCACAAAGAGCATCGCTCCGCTGAAAAGCCATGTCCAAACGTACAAGAACAGCCAGGCCAGTGTGTCTCGATAGCGCAGGTGCACCACCTGGGCTTCTCTTTTCACCCGCCGCACTGCCCAGGCAAGGACGCGCGGATGGGTCAATATTGCTCCCAGAGCAAGAGCGGCCAACAACGGCAAGGTGCCGAGTGCCGCAGAGCTAGAGAACGGTCTCAGCGCTATATACGAGACGATTCCTGCCACAAAGACCAGCACCAACTCAACAACCGAAGCCAGGGCCACCACTGCCTTCGAAACGCCCATCTGGTCGTACATAACCGCCCGAGTGGCGATATCCCAAGCAACCCCTGGCAAGCGTTTGGCCAAAGCACCGAAGCAATAAATACGCAGATTGTGGCGCCAGTTGTCCGCCTCGGCCATACGCCGCATCATCAGATGCCAGGCGACGATGGCTGCCACAAAAGCCAGCAAGTGCAACACAAGGCTCAGAGCGAGTTGCCCGTAGTTCGGCTGCCATTGGTAGGCGGTCAGGGCTGTGCGGTTGCGGTAGACAAAGTAGCCCAAGAAAGCCAAGCTGAGGAGCACAACCGCTGCCCCGAGCACGATCCGAAGGGGCCTCTTATTGTCTGCGCATTCGGTGGCCGAGATTCCCCGATCTTCCATCTCAAGGGCTACTCTCGCAGCTCCGAACGACCCGCAAAAGCGGTCATGGCGAAAATCGGGGCATTCAAGTAGCTCAGAGCGGTAAAGAACGGCCGGGTCACCAACCTGGGAAGCAGCGAACGGTTTAGCGCCAGCAGCGCCCGTCTGGATGGACCATCCTTCATACGATCTTCCAGCCAGAACTGTACACTCAGCGCAAACGGGGCATAGCCCAACATAAGGCTCCGAATTCGATGTATTTGTAAGCCGGCTTTTTGCGCCAAGGCGGTCAGGGTCTTGGGTGAGTAGATGTAAAGATGCCGAGGTGCATCAAACCCAACCCAGTGGCGCCCGAACAGCCGAGCGTCCCAAGAGGCTCCATTGGGGACCCGAATAACTGCCTGTCCGTCCGGTTTCAGGATTCGCCGAATCTCACTCAGCGTGCTGGTGGGATCATGCACGTGCTCCAGCACATCCCAGATGGTAACCATATCAAAGAAATCATCCGGATAGTGGGCATCCGCGAGCTCACCTGTGACCACGGAAGGGCCTAGTCGCTCTCTCGCATGCTGGCTGGCAACAGGGCTAGGCTCGACGCCAAACACGTCCCAAGGACCGATGTTCCTCATCGCTTCGAGGACAGCTCCAGTAGCACACCCTACGTCCAGAATCCGTCCGCCAGATGGGCGAACGGCATTGAGCATGCGGGCGCGCTTCCAATAGCCATACGTGTAGTTCAGGCGCACCGACCAAGAGTGCTCGTTTTCTCGCTTGGCAGTGTAAGCCATGTAGTCTTCCGGGTAGTAGGGCGCCATTTCCTCATAGGTAGGCCGCGGATTCAGGTACAGTAGGCCGCATTCTCTGCAGCGCACGAGACGGAAGGTTCCAGGCACCTTCATCAGGAGATCACTCTCCTCGTAGACCAGGTCGGTGTTATCTGCACCGCAAAGGTTACAGCGGGTCTCTTCCACGTTTCAGTTGCTCCTCAGATCGAATCGATAGCCATCGTAGAGGCCGCGAAAGCCTGCTCGTGCGGTGGTGATATCGCCCTGCAACAGGCTAGCCACCGCGGCCCGAGCTGTGCTCAGACACAAGTAGCCTGCTGTCAACCACGGGTGGGGTCCGTGCGGATACCGACGGTAGAAGAGCGCACGTCCTCGGGAGTGCAGATAGCGCACACTGGAGATGTTCCGCTGCACACTGACCGAGACCTTATGCCACATCTCAGCCTGCGGCTGGCAGACAACGCGATAGCCTGCAGCCCGCGCCCGGTAACAAAAATCAGCATCCTCATAGCTGAACACAAACAGCTCGTCTAGCAGGCCTATCCGCTCGAGCAGACTTCTCTTGATGAGCGCGCCGCAGAAGGCCACCATATCTACCTCAAACGGCTGTGAGTAGCGCCCATCGTCCAGCTGACCTTGGCCCAGGGTGCGCGGGACCGGCAGCCATCTGCTCGCTCTGCCCCCAAGGTGCCATATCTTGTCCCTTTGTGCATAGTACAAGATCTTGGGAGCCACGACGCCAATTTGTGAGCTGCCCAAGGCTGTTACTACTACTTTGGACAGCATGTTAGGCGCCACTGTAGTATCATTGTTCAGCAGGAATACGTGCTCCGCACCGTGTTCCAGGGCGAATCGGATGCCGATATTGTTGGCTTTGGCAAAGCCCAGATTGGTGGGGTTTTTGATCGACTCGGTATGTGGGAAGCGCGCCTGCAGATACTCGGGCGAGCCATCCTGTGAGCCATTGTCCACGACCAAGACTCGATAGTTTGCATAGTCGGATAGTAGCAGCGATTCCAGGCACTCGGCAGTGTCGTCGCGCAGGTTCCAGTTTACCACCACGACATAGACCAACGGCGGGGGCATGACCCGGGTCGTCCCTCCATTGTTTGGCTGAGGCGCAGACAACCATTATAATCCCCCAAGCTAGGCCGGTCAAAAGACCGAGGCCGATTGGGCATCTTTTCCAGAGGATCGGATCTAGCGTGGGAAGATGTCTGGGTAGCTTGATGGGTGTCAGACCGCGCATCCTCTTCACCTGTGGCAGGGAAGCTCAATACACCCGCAATCTTCTAGTCCTGCGGGCGCTGCGGCAGAACTGCGATGTGTTGGAGATAACCGACAGTAGACCTGGCTCGCTGCTTCAGCGGCACGTTCGCTTGCTGCCGCGGCTACTACGCGCACTTCGAGGTTCCTTTGATCTTGTCTTTGTCGGATTCTACGGCTTTCTCCTGCTGCAGATGCTCGCGCGCCTGACACGCAAACCACTGCTGTTTGATGCTTACCTTTCCACATGGGATACCCTTTGCTTTGACCGCCAACTCTTCGCTCCACGCTCCATCCCGGGTCGACTAGCCTATTGGTTGGATCAGAGCACCAGTCTGCACGCCTCGCATACCTTGCTGGATACCCAGGAGCACTGCCACTACTTCACTCAGGCCTTCAGCTTGGGAGCAGACAAGGTCTCGCCCTACTACGTTGGCTATGACGACCGAGTGTTCTATCCACGCGCCAAGCCCGCCATGGGCAATCGCTTCGACGTGTTCTTCTATGGGTCGTTTGCTCCATTGCATGGAGTGGACACCATTGTGCGCGCGGCCAAACTCCTGGATGGAGAGGGGGGAATTGACATCCGTGTGGTCGGCGGTGGCCTGACCCATGAGACCACGCGTCGCCTGGCAGAAAGCTTGGGAGTGCGTTGCCTCACCTTCGAGCCTGCTGTGCCCTACCTGGAGCTGCCGGAGCGCATCTCTGAAGCGAATGTATGCCTGGGTGGCCCATTCGGCTCGAATGCGAAGGCAGGGCGGGTGATCGCGGGCAAGACCTTTCAGTTTCTGGCGATGGCCAAGCCTACCATCGTCGCCGATAGCCCGGCCAACCGCGAGGTTTTCGAGGACCTTCAGGATGTCTTGATGTGCAAGAGCTCTGACGGCCAGTCACTGGCTGCAGCCATCGTGCAATTGAGGGACGACCGCGACCTGCGGGAGCATATCGCACGAGTTGGCTACGAGCACTGTCGTGCTCGCTTCAACCTGGAAACACAAGCACAGGCGATGAGCCGGGTGGTCTCTAGCCTGCTATGAACATATGTCTGCTGAACCTGGACTATAGACCCTTCCGCACGGCTGGTTTGACAGTCTATGGAGAGCTGCTGGCCGATGGACTCGTTGCCGCGGGCAACCAAGTCACCTTCGTGTCAGCCCGACGCGAACAGGCACCAGCAACAGAGACCATCGACGGTGTGGAGGTCCACAGGGTGAGCGTTGGGGCAACGGACTGGCTTGGTTTTGGCGCACAGGCCGCACGGTTGCTTCGCCACTTGCAGAAAAAACGACAGTTCGACGTTGTCCACTTCCTGGACGTCCGCTTTGCCTGGGCCTATCGCGGAGAGTGTATTGCCTCCGTTTTTGAGACCTTCCAGCAGAGGCTGCACGCGAAAGGCGGGCTGCCCTATGCGCATAGTTGGGCGAACCTTGCCTACAGATACGCCTATTTTTCGTTCGTCCGTGTTACCCTGGAGAGCTGGGCGCTTGCGCACCCGGTGGTGCTGATCGCTGCAAGCGAGGCAGCTCGTGCGGAGCTGGTCAACAGCTATTCCGTCGGTCCAGAACGCATCGTGCTGGTGCCGTTAGGCATCCCAGTGGAGCGCTACGAGAGACGAGACAGCCGCGAGCTGCGGAGCAGGCTGGGCTTGCAGGATAAACACGTCATTCTGTACGTGGGCTTCTCAACGCCCCGGAAAGGCGTCGAATACCTGATCGAGGCTCTGCAGCGGCTGGGCCCTGACTGTGTACTAATCCTTGTAGGCAAATGGGAACCCGGCTATCGGGCCAGATTCGAGCGGTTGCTCCCGGCGTCACTGCGTGAAAGAGTTCTGACTGTCGGCTATGTGCCTGATCAGGAGCTGCCGCTCTACTACTCGCTTGCCGATGTGTTTGTCTTCCCATCACTTCTGGAGGGCTTTGGACTGCCGGTAGTGGAGGCCATGGCCTGCGGCACCCCTGTCATAGCCGCGAATGCCAGTTCGCTGCCCGAAGTCGTCGGCGATGCCGGCATCTTGGTGCCCCCTATGGACTCCGTGGCACTCGCTGCAGCGCTTGGTCGGGTTTTGGCCGATGATGAGCTGAGGGCGGTGCTAGCCTCGCGTGGGCAGGCTCGGGCCCGGCTCATGTACAGCCAGCAGGCGATGGTGGACAAGACGGTGGCGGTGTATCGCGCTTACCCGAACGGCTGTCATAAACTGCCTGACGGAAGTGACTCCCCCGAGAACAGCCATCCCACTCAGTGAAAACTGCTGCGCTTCACGATGAGATCCGCCAGCAAACCCATTGCGGCAATCTGCACTGCCGTCAAGAGAAGCAATACCGTGCTGGTCGCCACATGCAGGTTGAAGACAATCAGGTCTCGGATGAGCTTGAGCCCCCCGACGGATAGCAGGATCAGACTCAGCGGAAGGAATACCTTCAGCGGGTTGAAGTAGGTCACTGCACGCACGACCAGGGTGATGTAGTTGTACGTGTCTCGCAGCGGATGAAATGTGGAACGCCCCTTGCGCTTAAAGTAGTCGATTGGCATGAACTTGACCGCATAGCCATGGCTGAGAAAGGCGATCGTGATGGTGCTCACCCAGGAATGTGTGTTAGGGAGGATATTCAGGTATTTCAGCGCGATGTCCTTCTTGAAAGCGCGCATCCCTGAGTTGAGATCCGGGATCGGTGTGGCCGTCAGGTAACTGGCCAGAGAGCGGATGAACCACTTGGCCGGAGTACGCAGCCACCGCAGAGTCCCCGCCTCTTTCGTCCGCGCACCGATCACCATGTCGCAGTCTGCCAGTTGCTCAAGCATCTTGGGCATGTCGCGCACCGGGTACGTGCCATCGGCATCGGTCATCATGATCAGGCTGCCCTGTGCTGCCTTGATCCCGGTAGTGCGCGCCGCGCCGGTGCCGCGATTCTGCGAGTGACGGAGCAGCTTCACATCTCCTCGGGAAGCCACTTCCTCCGCAGTGCGATCTGTCGAGCCATCATCAACTACTATGATCTCATAGGGCCACCGCGATGCTCCCATGACCTGTTGTACCTGGTCAAGCACCTCACCGATAGCCTCTTCCTCGTTCAACGCGGGCAGTATTACACTTACTAGATCCATAGACATCTATCTATACCTCCTCGGCGAATACACGACTGTAATGCGAGAACACAAAGAGCCCCATAACCAGGACAATCAGGCAACTCACAAACGTCCGCAGGAAAAAGTCCGTGGCCGGTGGCGCCCCGTGATAGAGAATCACGCGATAGGTCGAGATAATGGAGGCCATGGGGTTGAGGATGTACGTGAGACGGTGAATGTTCAAATCAAGTCCCAACACCAGACGCTGTGTCGGCAGGATGCTGATGGGATAGAAGATGGGCGTGATGAAGAACCACGCCAGGATGACTACATCCATGATCATTGCCGTATCGCGATAGAACACATTCGCTGTCGCGAGCATTAGCCCGAGCCCCAACGTGAACATCAGTTGCGTCAGCACAACCAAGGGCAAGAGCAGCGCCCAGCGCGTCAATGGCACGCGAAAGACAATAAGCATCGCAAAGAGTACGGACATGGCCAGGGCAAAGTTGACTAGATTTGCGAGCACAGTAGCGATGGGAAGGACCTCACGGGGAAAGTAGACCCGCTTGATCAGTGAGGCATTGCCCACAATACTGTTCAGAGTGCCCATAAGCGAGTCCCGGAAGCAATTCCACGGTAGCAAAGCGCACAGGACAAAGACCGGAAAGTCCGGAATCGAGTTGTTGGGCATCATAAAGGTAAACACGACGGTGAAGACCGCCATCATCGCTAGAGGATTAGCCAAAGACCAGAGAAATCCCAAGAGGGAGTTCCTGTAGCGTACCTTTAAGTCTCGCAGTACCAAATTGCGAATCAACTCGCGGTATTGGCACAGTTCGGATAGCTTTGCGATCATTACCTGCCAGCTGAAGGGTCGGCTGGGTCCATTGGTCTGAACCCTAGGCTCAGTATAGCGGCCTGCAGGGCTTCGCGCAAACTCACCGAGGCTGCGCCTGCTTGGCCAGGTATGGCCGCACGACGGCTGGTTTTGAGCGATGCTACGGCGAGTCTATAATGCCTTGTTGTGAACCCCGAGTGTTTCCGCGAATTCCATACGGTCGTGCTTGATTTCTGCGGTAGGGCCGCCGGGCAGAGGATGGGCTAGTGGTGACCACCATCCAGTTCAGTGGTGTATCCAAGCGTTTTACGATGCGCCGCACCCAGCCACGTTCGTTCCAAGACAAGTTTGTTTCGCTATTCCGCAAACGCGACAGAGTGTTCCCCGACGTCTTTTGGGCGCTACGCGAGGTCGACCTGCAAATCGACTCGGGCGAGACCGTAGCGTTCATCGGGGCCAACGGCGCCGGTAAGAGCACGGTACTGAAGTTGATCTCTCGCATTATTGAGCCCACTTCCGGTCAGGTTCTGGTCAACGGGCGGGTGGGTGCACTTCTGGAACTGGGCGCCGGTTTCCACCCGGACTTGACTGGACGAGAGAACATCTACCTGAATGGCTCGATCCTTGGGCTAAGTCGAACCGAGATCCGCCAGCGTTTCGATGATATCGTGTCCTTCGCCGAACTCGAGCGTTTCATTGACGTCCCCGTTCGCCACTACTCTTCTGGCATGTACGTTCGACTGGGTTTCGCCGTCGCGGTTCATACCGATCCACAGATCCTGCTGGTTGACGAAGTCCTGGCGGTTGGCGATCAGAACTTTCAACACAAGTGTTTTGAGCGCATTGGCGAATTGCAGCGCCGGGGTATCACGATTTGCTATGTGTCTCACGATCTCTCGACAGTCCAGCGGATATGTTCAAAGGCGGTGTGGCTCGAGGACGGAGCAGTTCAAGCCGCTGGCGATGTGATGGACACAGTGTCGTGCTATCTGCAGCACATGGCCGCCCGAGAAGAGCAGCATCTGGCGAACGGCCAAGAGTCCGGCAACGTGGCCCCCTGTGATCAAGAGCATCGATGGGGACTGGGTCCCCTGCGCATTACCAATGTATCCTTCCTCGGAACTCAAGGAGAGCCGCAGGCGGTTTTTGGCGTGGGAGAGCCGTGCACGGTGCGAATGCACTATGCGTCTCCATCGCGAGTTGAGCGGCCCGTCTTCGGCTTGGCAGTACATACTGCGGAAGGCGTCCATATTTGTGGTCCTAACACAACCTTCGCTGGCCTCGATGTCCCGTATGTTGAGGGTGAGGGCGATGTGTACTATCGCATCGGCGCATTGCCGCTGCTGGAAGGCACCTATTTTATATCCGTAGCCGCGCACAATAAAGCGGATACGGAAATGTACGACTACCATGATCGTCTGTATCCGTTGCGTGTTCGGCAGACGGGCCGCGGTGAGAGGTTCGGTCTTGTTACGCTGAACGGTGAGTGGCTGTGGGACCGGTGACTCAACGCAACACGATTGCGCCAGAGCGACGATCGTCCACGGTGTTGATCGTGAGCCATGACATGGTCGGTACACACATGGCTGGACCTGGCATTCGTTGCTGGGAGCTGGCCAGGGTGCTGGCCCGACACTTTCGCGTGATCCTCGCACTCCCCAATCCACCCGATCTTGAGGCTGAAGAAGTTGAACTCTGGCCGTACAAGTGGCAGGACTGGCCTTCGCTAGCTGGGGCCGTTCGACGCGCTGACGTGCTCCTGGCAGGTGGTGATGTTCTAGACTGCTTCCCTCAGCTTCAAGCACTACCCATCCCCCTGGTGGTCGATGGCTACGATCCTCATACCGTCGAGACTCTAGCCCTCTTTGACGGAACGCCACAACAAGATGCCCTGCATCGCAAGCGCGAAGAGATACTGCGGCTGCAATGCATCCTTGGCGATTTCTTCCTCTGCGCCTCCGAGAGGCAGCGGGATTGGTGGCTAGGTCTGCTCGAAGCCGCTGGTCGCATCAACTCTCATACCTACCGGGATGATCCTTCGCTTCGAAGGCTTGTCGATCTGGTGCCGTTTGGTCTGCGCTCCACTCCCCTGCGCCATACTCAGGCTATCCTACGAGGTGTTTGGCCAGGCATCGGCCAGGACGACCAAATCATCCTTTGGGGAGGAGGGCTGTGGCAGTGGATGGACCCACTGTCGGCCGTCCGGGCAATGTCGCTCGTGTGTCGAAAACGGCAAGATGCAAGGCTCGTTTTCCCAGGAACACGCCACCCCAATCCCGCCATCCCAGATATGCAGGTACAGAGCGAAGCCCGCGAGTTGGCAGAGTCTATGGGACTTNNACACCGCGTTGTTTTCTTTGGCGACTGGGTAGCTTATGAACAATGGCCGAACGTGCTGGCTGAATCGACTGTGGCACTTTCGCTGCACCTGGATTCTGTTGAGACGCGGCTCGCCTTTCGCAGTCGGGTGTTGGACTATGTGTGGGCGGGGCTGCCAATCGTGGCAACCCGAGGAGATGCCACGAGCGAACTTGTGTTGCACCATGGCCTGGGCCAGGTCGTGGGCTATCAAGACGTGGATGCGATCGGCGCGGCCCTGCTACAACTGCTGGAGAGTCCGGCAAGCTACTCGGCAGCATTCGCACGCGCACGTGATGCTTTGACCTGGGAGCGAGCTGCACAACCGCTGGTGGAGTTCTGTCGTGCGCCGCACTTTGCAGCTGACAAACATACGGGCACCCAAGGCCAAGCGCAACAGGCTTTGCACTCTGGTGACCTTCAGCCTTGTCGCTCAGCCACGCGCAGCGCTTCCAGCATGACGAGCCGATTCCTGGCACATTTCAGGCGAGTCAGGGGCGTGCAGGAGTGAGGACATGAAGGCTTCCGTCATCGTACTTGCCTATAACGGGGTGGAAGATCTGGGGCCATGCCTCGATGCGCTGTTGGCCCAGCAGCCGGTCGTGCCGGAAATCTTGGTCATCGACAACGGCTCCACTGATGGTTCAGCAGAACTTATCGAGAGCCACTACACCCAAGCACACCTGCTTTGCACTGGTGAGAGGGTCAGTTTTGCTGCGGCAAACAACATCGGTCTGCGAGAAGCTACTGGAGATTCCTTGGTGTTGCTCAACCAGGACACCATAGTACAAACGGGCTGGCTGGCCGGACTGCTGGACGCCTTTGATGATCCTAACGTTGGCATCGCGGGTGGGAAGGCACTGTATCCGGATGGTCGCATTCAACATGCAGGCGGATACGTAGATGTTCAGGGCAACGCAGCCCACTACGGGTATAGGCAGGCTGATGCCGGCCAGTTCGACGAATCGCGCGAGGTTGACTACGTCACCGGTGCGACTCTGGCCATCTCTCGATCAGCATACGAAAAGATCGGGGGGCTCGACGAAGGATTTGTGCCGGCGTACTACGAAGACGTTGATTGGTGCTTGCGCGCCCGGGAGGCAGGGTTCCGCGTCCTCTATGCCCCGACCGCAGTGCTCGTTCACAGGGAAAGAAGCGGGTACGCAGACTCAAGCCACACGTGGATATATGCATTGCATCGAAACCGCTTGCGCCTTGTCCTCAAGCACTCGACACTCGACCGGATTGTGGGAGAGTTTCAGGATGCCGAGAGACGCTGGTTGCGCGGGCTTGGCGAAGGAAGCGAAGAGCTCGTTTCGGCCGCAAGCCACGCTTACCTTCACCACCTTTTGCACCTGGATGAGATGATGTCCGCACGACTGACGACTTTAGGTGTGCCGCTTCAGGACGCTGAGCCCATTGCTTCCGTACTACTGGCCCTGAGAACCGCGTCGTCGATCGCGACGTCGCCTGCCCTCAAGGAACGTCACGCTGCTGCGCTTGAACAACTTCGCGAGCGCGAGGCAGTTGTAGAGAGCTGGCGGCCAGCACGGCTGCCGATCTTTGGCCCGGCCCTGGACCTGATACGCCGGCTATGGAATCGCACAATTACCGCCGCATATGTGCTGCCAATGGCGGAGCGCCAGACTGAGTTCAACACACGGATAGTCACACTCTTGGACGAGATTCTGCAGAATCCCCAGCTGTCCAAGCAGAGTGAGGCTGCACTCCGCGAGCAGGGACGCGAGCTGGCTGACCTTGCTTACGAGTTGAGCAAGCTGCGCGCCGACGTTGGTGGAATCAACCCCGAAAGCTGAGGTCTGCCAGGCCAACATGCGGGTGCTGTTCATCACCAACTGGTTCCCCCCAAGCTACACGGGTGGCGCCGAAGTAGCAACGTATCATACCTGCCGCGCTCTCATTC
Organism: Anaerolineales bacterium UBA6131; assembly: GCA_002435875.1. Lineage (GTDB taxonomy): Bacteria > Chloroflexota > Anaerolineae > UBA2200 > UBA2200 > UBA6131. The sequence continues at coordinate 2,923 of DIVN01000082.1, read as the reverse complement.
GTCTTGGCTTCGATTGCTCGGTTCTGGTGATCAACAACCGGGCACCCGAGATTGTAGATGAGTGGTACGAACTGGACGGTATTCCCGTTCATCGGGTGGTCTATCGGCGTACCCCGCGCACCCATCTCACTGACGTTTTCGATTGGCGCATCTACCGCACCGTGAAGAGCAACCTTACACGCACGGCTCCTGATCTGGTACATGTGCAAAACGTATCTGGATCCACCCTGGCTCCCTATGTAGCTTGCCGCAGGCTGAACCTCCCCGTGGTGAACACTCTGCATGATCTCGGCTTGTTGTGCCCCAACAATATGCTATATCGAGCCGATGGGTCTTTCTGTGATCCTGTTAAGGCCTCAGATTGTAGACACTGCTTCCGGCGATACGATTATTGGGGAGCGATCCCCTATCGCCGACGCGTCTTTGCGGGCTTAACCTCCAACGTGCAACGCTTCATCTCGCCAAGCCAGGCTTTGATCGAGCGGCACGTTGAGGCTGGCTACCAGCGAGAGCGGTTTCGCTTGGTCCGCCTGGGATTCGAAGACCGGCCGTCCCATAGTAAGCAGACAGATCAAACGGATGCCATCCCTCTCACGAGCGGGCGACCCACGTTGGTGTTTGCAGGAGGCGGCGTGCAGATCAAGGGAGCAGGCGTGCTCTTGCGCGCGCTCCCCGCGTTGGCTAAAGCCGTAGATGGCATACGCCTGATCGTGGCCGGGGGCGGCGAAGAGAGCATCCTGGCCGAGTTCCGCAAGTATCAGCCAACCGTGCAAGTGCTAGGACAGATGCCTTTTGGGGCCATGCGCTCCCTGTTTGCGCAAGCCGATCTGACTCTCGTCCCGTCGGTATGGCATGAGAACTCCCCTGTCGTGATCTACGAGAGCTTCCAATCGGGCACCCCAGTAGTGGGCACGGAGCTGGGCGGCGTCCCGGAACTGGTCACACATGGGCAGACTGGTTACCTCTTCCCCGTTGGAGATGCCCAGGCACTGGTTGATTGTGTGCGCAGTCACTTCTCACTCCCTGCCCGAGAACGGCGACTCATGCGGCTGCGATGTGTGCAGGAGGTGCGTACCAGATTCTCTTTGGAACAGCATCTCACCGCACTGCAAACAGTCTATCGCGAAGTGCTGGACGGCAAATGCGAATCCTCCACGTAACCCACCAATATCGGCCCGCGGTTGGAGGAGCAGAACAGTACATTACCAACCTGTCCGAGGAGCTTGTACGGCGAGGGCACCAGGTCGACGTCTACACCAGCCGTTCACTCGACTATCTCTCCTGGCGCAACGTACTGCCCAGGCAAGAGATGCTCGATGGCGTCCGAGTTCAACGGTTCACCAGTTTCCCACGGACGCGGCTGGTCTGGAAAATGCTGTCGTATGGGCTGAGCAATTATCAGACCACCTGCTCAGCTATCTACGAGCCATTCATATTCCTCGGCAATGGTCCTCTGTGTCCTGGTATGTTCGCGGCGGTGCTCAAGAATGCGCCTTCCTACAACCTGGTGCACATCAACAACCTACACTATGCCCATGCAGCAATTGCATATGCTGCAGCGAAACGCCGTGGACTCCCTGCCGTCATCACTCCCCATGTGCACAAGGAGCAGCGCGAGACCCATGACATCGGCTACCTGTCTCATATCCTCAGCGGTGCCGATCTTGTGCTTGCAGATACAATCGGCGAGAAAGAGTATCTGCTGGAACGTGGCTGGAACGAGCAGGTCGCTGTTGCGGGGCATGGCCTAAGGGTTAGTAACTATCCTCCGCTCGATCCGGAGGCCGCCCGGAGAAAGCTGGGTATACCCGAAGGCGTTTTTGTGATCCTCTTTCTCGGACGCAAGACCGAGTATAAGGGTCTCGATCTGTGCGTCCAGGCCTTCGTGGAGTTGCGCCGCACAGTCAGCGATGCAGTCATGGTGGCAGCCGGGCCCGAGACAGAGTACTCACAAAAGCTCTGGACAAAGTATGCCGGTCAAGAGGGTCTGTTGGTTCGCGACACAGTCTCGGACGACGAGCGTCTGGCGGCACTCGCAGCGTGTGATGTGTTAGCTCTCCCCTCAACGGGAGAGGCGTTCGGAATTGTCTATCTGGAAGCCTGGGCCTATCATAAGCCAGTGATCGGTGCCGCTATTGCTTCCGTATCTTCTGTCATTGCTGACCGAAGCGATGGCATTTTGGTGGAGCCGGGTGCTGTGAGCTCACTTGCCGAGGCATTCAAGTTTCTTGCCCAAAACCCCGAAGAGGGGAGAAGAATGGGCGAACGCGGGAGTCGGAAGCTTGAGAAGCGCTATACCGTAGAGCACATCACCGATGTTGTCGAAGCCGCCTACTTGCGCGTACTGCGTCACAGGCGGACCACGGCCATCTGCAGAGGGTGACTGCATGCGCGTTACCATACTTAACCTGAATCTAGAGGGGCACGATGCTATTGGCCAGTGCATCGTCAACCAGGCTCGCTTCTTCCTGCGGCGTGGTGACCAAGTCCAGATCTGTCTGATGGACCCATCTCGCAACGTGCCAGACTCCATCAAGGGCATATCTAGCGCCGCCGGGGTGGATAAGGCTGCGAATGCTGCCGGGGCCGCGCCACCACCGTCTGATCTTTACATTTACCACTATCCTGGACGCTATGGCCTGCTGGAAAGCATCCGGAGCCTGGACCGCGGTGCTGTAGTCTTCTACTACCACAATGTGACGCCGCCAGACATCTGGGGCAGCCCATTCTTGCGAGAGCAGTTGCGCGACAGCGTAGAGAGTGTGGGGGAGTACGCCAGGTATGCCGACCTCATCGTTACCGACAGTCCCTTCAATGCCGAGCAGCTTACCAATGACTATGGCCTCGATCCCCATCAGATCCGGGTCTTGCCACTGGGTGTGGACCTGGCCAACTTTTGCCCCAGGCCGAAACCGGATGCTTT
>DIVN01000172.1 GCA_002435875.1 Anaerolineales bacterium UBA6131 | reverse complement strand
CTGGAGTGGTCACCAAGATCTTGGAATAAGAGGAGGCAAGGGCCTCACCGCGTGACGCTTACGAGCGAGGGTGCGGCCCGAGACTGTATGGCGAAACGACAGCGGATCAGGATCAAATTGAAGGCGTATGACCATCGCTTGCTGGACCAATCAGCACAGCGGATCGTGGACACGGCCGAGCAGACCGGAGCAGCGGTGATTGGCCCTGTGCCTTTGCCAACGCGCATCGAAAAGTTCTGCGTCAACCGGGCATCGTTCATTGACAAAGACTCGCGCGAGCAGTTCGAGATCCGCACTCACCGTCGGCTGATTGACGTGCTCGAGCCGAGCACTCAGACGGTTGAGACGCTGATGAAGCTTAGCCTGCCAGCGGGCGTGGATATCGAAATCAAGATCTAGACGAGTTTTCTGATCGCGCTGCCGTTGGTTGCGGGAGTGGGACGGAAAGCAACGACTGTGAAGAGCAGGGCCAGCGATACGGGTGCTGGCCGTGCGAGATCAGTATCAGGTTAGCGGATGCTTGGGGTGACGATGGCGACAAGACAAGGTTTGTTGGGAAGAAAAGTAGGCATGACGCGCATTTTTGACGAAAAGGGCGAGGTTGTGCCAATTACGGTAATCGAAGCTGGACCGTGCTTTGTGACGCAGGTTAAGTCGGCGGACAAGGATGGCTACAACGCCGTACAACTGGGTTTTGGCACTGCCAAGCGCGCGAACAAGCCCACCCGCGGTCATCTCAAGAGTGTTGCACCAGTGCGCTGGATGCGCGAAGTGCGCACCGATGATGCGGGCAGCTATACGCTGGGACAAAAGCTTGACGCTGGGTTGTTCAAGGTAGGCGAGTTGGTGGACGTGATTGGGACCTCCAAGGGGCGGGGCTTTGCGGGGGTCGTGAAGCGATACCACTTTGCAGGCGGGCCCGCCACCCACGGCCAGTCGGACCGCGAGCGCCGCACCGGTGCGATCGCTACCACCAATACGCCTGGCTGGGTCATCAAGGGCAAGCGCATGCCAGGGCACATGGGCGTGGAGCGGGTCACGGTGCAGAATCTTCGGGTAGTCATGGTAGACCCGGAGCGCAACCTGGTTGCAGTTCGCGGGGGCGTGCCGGGCGCGGCCACTGCTTTTGTCTACATTCGGAAGGCGCTCAAGCAGTAGAGAGCGGATCAAGTGCACTCTGTCCAGGTTACTGAACATCGCGGCAGGGTTGATTGAGGAGATTGGCATGCAAGTTCCAGTTCGCAATATGGCTGGGGAGACGGTGAGCGCGGTGGAGCTGCGCGAGGATATCTTTGGACTGCAGCCTCATGAGGGCGTAATGCATCAGGCAGTCCTGCGCCAGCTGGCCAATGCCCGACTTGGTACGGTGGACACCAAGACCCGCGGTGACGTCAGTGGTGGTGGGCGCAAACCTTGGCGTCAGAAGCACACGGGACGTGCCCGCCAGGGCAGTACGCGGGCACCGCACTGGAAGGGTGGAGGCGTGGCCTTTGGGCCTCACCCTCGCTCCTACGCACAACGGATGCCGCGCAAGATGCGTCGTCTGGCGCTCCGCTCGGCCCTGTCGGTTAAGGCGCTTGAGGATCGCCTGGTGCTGCTGGACCAATTGGCTATGGAAGCGCCGCGGACCAAAACGATGCTTGATGTCCTAAGTAACCTGCAGATCGAGTCCAGTGTCTTGATCCTGACATCAGAGAGCAATCTCAACGTGGAACTGTCGGTGCGCAATTTGCCGGGCGTCAAGACCCTGCGGGTGGGCTGTTTGAACGTGATCGATTTGCTCAAGCACGACATGCTGTTGTTGCCTTTGCAGTCTTTGCAGGCGATTGAAGAGACCTTGGGTGCCTAGCGGCATCAGGTCTGGCATGGCGCGCTGAAGGGGTGACACACATCATGGATGCATATCAAGTCTTGATCCGACCGGTGATCACAGAAAAATCGGGCTTTCAGTCGGACTCATTGCACCGCTACACGTTTGAGGTGAGCTCGGGGGCCAACAAGATGCAGATCAAGAAGGCCGTTGAGCAGGTCTTTAACGTGACTGTTACCGACGTCAATGTCATGTCTGTGCGCGGCAAGTCGCGCCGTTGGGGCAAGGTACAGGGGCATACCAAGGACTGGAAGAAGGCGGTTGTTACCGTGCAGCCCGGTCAGAGTATCCAGTTCTTTGAGGGTGTATAGACCAAATGCGGTTGACCAGAGCTGGTCGAGCACTGTGGGCAGATCCAGACTGATACACTAAGGACGAGAGAGCAATGGCAGTTAAAACGTACAAGCCTACTACTCCCAGTCTGAGATTCACGACTGGGCCGAGCTTCGAAGAGATAACGGCATCACGACCGGAGCGATCGCTTGTGAGCGACCTGCGCAAGCGGGCGGGACGCAATGCTCGCGGCGTGATCACGGTCCGGCATCGAGGCGGGGGACACAAGCGTCAGTACCGCAGGATTGACTTTGCGCGGGACAAGTTTGGCGTTCCCGCCCGAGTCCAGTCTATTGAGTATGATCCCAACCGCTCGGCGCGGATCGCCCTGCTCTGCTATGCCGATGGCGAAAAGCGCTACATCGTTGCGCCGCTCGAGGTAAAGGTTGGGGACGTGCTGATGTCTGGTCCAACGGCAGAAGTCCGTGCGGGCAACGCGATGCCTATCGAACGGATCCCTCTGGGCACGCAGATTCACAATATTGAGCTAGAGCCGGGGCGAGGTGGGCAGCTCGTGCGTTCCGCTGGCGTTTCAGCTCAGCTGCTGGCCAGGGAAGGGCAGCGCGCGCAGGTGCGTATGCCGTCTGGCGAGGTGAGATTGATTCACGTGCGCTGCATGGCAACGATTGGGCAGGTGGGTAACCCCGAGCATGCTCGCTTGAGCCTCGGCAAAGCCGGCCGACGACGCTGGTTGGGTTGGCGGCCAGCGGTGCGCGGCTCAGCAATGACCCCACGCGACCATCCGCATGGCGGCGGCGAGGGCAAGGCGCCCATCGGCATGCCGTCACCAAAGAGCCCATGGGGTAAGCCGACATTGGGTGCCAAGACGCGCAAGAACCAGCGAACGCAGGACCAGATCGTGCGTCGTCGGTCGAAGAAGCGACGTTAGTCCAGAATTGGCGCTAGGCTAGGAGTCTGAAAGATGTCCAGATCGCTGAAGAAAGGGCCTTACGTTGAAGCCAAGCTCCTCAAGAGAATCGAGGAGATGAACCGCACCGGTGACAAGCGGGTGATCAAGACGTGGTCGCGCGCATCGACGGTCTTTCCGCAGATGGTGGGGCACACTATTGCGGTGCATGACGGTCGCCGGCATGTTCCAATCTATGTAAGTGAGAATATGGTAGGACACAAGTTGGGCGAATTCGCGCCAACGCGCCGTTTCCGTGGACACGGGACGAAAGTGGTGGAAGCACAGCAAGCAGCCTGAGGCTAGCAGTCAGTGGCTGCCTGCGGACGCTAGCGTGGTGTGGCGGCAGCGGATTCAGGGGGTTTGGAGAGCTATGGAAGTTAGAGCCAAGACCAAGTACATACATGTATCGCCGCAGAAGGTCAAGCTGGTGGCGGACATGGTCCGTGGCAAGAGTGTACGGGAAGCACTGGGTTTGCTGAGGTTTTCTACTCGCAGTGCCTCACGACCGGTCGCCAAGGTCATCCAATCCGCAGCCGCAAATGCTGAGGAGAACTATGGGCTATCGCGCGATGACCTATACGTGGCACGGATTTGCGCTGACAAGGGACCAACGCTGAAAAGAGCTAGCTTTGGGGCGCGTGGCCGGTTCAAACCTATTCTGAAACGCTCAGCGCATGTGACCGTCATTCTGCAGAGCATGGTGGACTCGGCGCAGTGAGCAAATTGCTTGTTCATTGCCTCGCATCAAGGAGGTGCTAGTGGGTCGCAAAGTACACCCTATAGGATTTAGGCTCGGATATAACAAGGATTGGCTAGCCCGCTGGTATGCCGAAGGGCCTCGCTATGCGGAATTGCTACAAGAGGACCTGACGATCCGAAAGATAGTGCACAAAGAGTTGGGGCTTGCGGGGATCACAGGGGTGGAGATTGAGCGCTACCCGAAGCAGATCCGGATAAGTATTCACTCTGCCAAGCCAGGTATGGTCATTGGCCGGAAGGGCGCAAACGTCAACTCGTTGCGCACCAACCTGGAGGCCCTGACTAAGAAGAAGGTCTGGGTAGAGGTGGCCGAGGTAGCCAAGCCCGAGCTTGAGGCATCGTTGGTGGCCGAAAGCGTGGCCGAGCAGCTGGAGCGACGCATCTCGCACCGTCGGGCGATGAAGCAAGCAATCACCCGAGCCATGCGTGCGGGTGGCAAGGGCATCAGGATTCGATGTAGCGGTCGGCTCGCCGGTGCCGAAATGGCACGTACGGAGTGGTTGCACGAAGGGCGCGTACCCCTGCAGACACTCAGAGCGGATATTGACTATTCTGTGCGCGAAGCCCTGACCGGATTGGGCAGGGTCGGGGTCAAAGTCTGGATTTGCCGTGGTGAGCTCCTGCCCGAAGCGCTGCAGGAAGAATCCACACCGCCGGCGCCCGTCGAGGCTTAGGCCCGCGACCGCAAGTCTGCATTTATCGTTCAGGAGATTCGGATATGCTGTTTCCCAAGAGGATGAAATATCGCAAGGCACATCGCGGTCGAATGAAGGGCCGGGCAACGCGCGGAAACAAGGTCTCTTTCGGCGAGTACGGCCTTCAAGCACTGGAGCCATTTTGGCTGACCAGCAGACAGATCGAGGCCGCGCGTAGAGCAGTTGTGCACTTTGTGCAGCGTGGCGGCAAGCTGTGGATTCGCATCTTTCCCGACAAGCCTGTCACGGCCAAGGCAGCTGAGACGCGCATGGGCGGTGGCAAGGGTGCAGTCTCGCACTGGGTGGCGGTCGTCAAGCCCGGACACGTATTGATCGAGATTGGTGGCGTGACCGAGACCGCTGCTCGAGAAGCATTGCGACTAGCAGGCAACAAACTGCCCATTCGCACCCAGTTTGTATCCCGGGCCGACTTTGGCACAGGGGGTGAGGGAGAATGAGCGCGGGGGATCTGCGATCGCTGTCGGATGTTGAGTTGAAGCAGAAGCTGCAGGAAGCCTATCAGGAATTGCTCAATTTGCGTTTTCGCAAAGCAACCAAGCAGTTGGATAACACCGCACGCGTGCGTGTCGTGCGTAAGGATATTGCGCGCATTGAGACGGTGATGCGCGAACGTCAGCTAGCCTGAGAGATTCTGCCCGTTGGCGGCAGCGCGAGCCCCTGGTTTATCATGCCGGAGGCGCGGCGGTTCCGTTGCGGGAGAGCGTGAGGTCTAGGACATGAAAGAACAAAGAAAAACCATGGTTGGGCGTGCAGTCCGTGACGCCATTGACAAGACAGTGGTCGTATCGGTGGAGACAGTCAAGCGTCACCGGCTGTACGGCAAGACACTACGCTCGGAGAAGCGCTACCTGGCGCACGACGAGGCAAATACCTGTCACAGCGGGGACTTGGTGCGCATCGAGGAGAGCCGGCCACTGAGCCATCTCAAGCGTTGGGTTGTTGTTGAGGTCTTGGAGCAGGGCCAATGATACAGACATTCACCAGGCTCAAGGTCGCCGACAATACGGGCGCACGTGAGATCATGTGTATCAAGGTCTTGGGGGGTACGCGGCGACGGTATGCTTATGTGGGCGATGTGATTGTCGCCGCGGTGAAAGTGAGCACTCCGGAGGCCTCGGTCAAAAAGGGCGAGGTCGTGTTTGCCGTAGTGGTGCGAACCGCCAAGGAGTATGGCAGGCCGGATGGATCCTATATTCGCTTTGATGAGAATGCTGCGGTGATACTGGATCGCGATCGAAACCCGCGGGGCACGCGCATCTTTGGCCCTGTGGCACGCGAGCTGCGCGATATGGGGTTTATGAAGATTGTTTCGCTCTCGCCAGAGGTGCTCTAGCGCACGGTAAGCCCATGTGGGGCGGTGAGCAGGCACGGGTTGCGATGGCGATAAGGGAAGTGAGAGGACTCGATATGGAGATCAAGAAGGGTGATACCGTCGAGGTCGTGGCCGGCGACGATAAGGGCGTGCGAGGCAGCGTGAATCGTATCGTTGCTGGGCGCGATAGGCCACGTGGGCGTCCGGCGAAAGGTCAAGGGACCCTGGCTCGCGACCCCAACCGCGATCGGGTACTGGTTTCGGGTGTCAACTTGGTGAAGAAGCATCAAAAGCCGACCGGCGATGTACGAACGCAGGCGGGCATCATCGAGCGCGAAGCACCCATTCACATATCTAACGTGGCGCTGGTGTGCCCACATTGCCAACAGCGGACGCGCGTGGCACATCAAAGTCTGGAGAACGGCAAGCAGGTACGAGTCTGCAAGCGGTGCGGTCAGACCATCGATTAGGCGCCCGTTTGGGGGAGTAGCGAATGTCAGCAATGCCAAGATTGAGAGAGCGGTATAGCGGCGACGTAGTGCCGGCAATGCGGCATCAGTTCAAGTACGATAATGTCATGCAGGTCCCCAAGCTGGTAAAGGTTGTGGTCAACATCGGGCTCGGAGAGGCTCTGCAGAACGCCAAGGCGCTTGATGCGGCGATCAACGACATTAGGGCTATCACTGGGCAAAAGCCCATTGTGACGCGCGCTAAAAAGTCCATCGCTACGTTTCGTTTGCGCGAGGGCAATCCGATTGGCGTGAAGGTGACGTTGCGCGGCGCCCGCATGTATGATTTTCTGGATCGCTTGTTCAACGTGACCTTGCCGCGAGTGCGCGACTTTCGCGGGATTTCGCCAGACGCGTTTGATGGGCGCGGCAACTATACGCTGGGCTTGCGCGAGCAGTTGGTGTGGCCAGAGGTTAGCTATGACACGGTCGATAAGGTGCGTGGTATGGAGATCACGATCGTGACTACCGCACACACCGATGATGAAGCGCGACACATGCTGGAATTATTGGGCATGCCTTTTGCCAAGCGGGACGAGGTAGCCCGGACGTAACTGCGTTTCCACCGATAGCTTGACAATGGTGGAGACAGGGGGGAGCAGAATTGGCCAAGAAATCGATGATTGCACGCGAGACACGACGCAAGTACGTGAATCGGGTTCGCAACCGCTGTGAAAAGTGCGGCCGGTCGCGAGGCTATATGAGGCGTTTCCACTTGTGTCGAATTTGCTTCCGCGAACTGGCACTTCAGGGACTGGTCCCTGGAATCACCAAGTCCAGCTGGTAGGCAGCGGTCGTGCTTTCGCTGGTGCAAGACGAGCAGATCTGAGGAGTGAACTTATGTCCGTATCTGATCCAGTAGCCGATATGTTGGCCCGCATCCGCAATGCATTGCTCGTGCGGAAACGACACGTCGTGGTTCCAACCTCGAAGCTTAAGGTTGAGATCGCCCGTGTGCTTAAGGCCGAAGGGTACATCGAGCACTATGATGTGACGAAGGATCGCCCACAGGCAATGATACGCATTCGCCTGAAGTATACGAAGGACAATCAGGCAGCAGTCGAGGGTATGCGCAGGATCAGCAAGCCTGGGCGTCGGGTGTATGCTTCGCGCGATGAGATCCCTCTGGTGCTGAACGGCATCGGTATTGCCATTCTGTCTACCCCGCGCGGAGTCATGACGGGCAAAAAGGCCCATGGTCTGGGCGTCGGTGGCGAAGTACTGTGCCACGTCTGGTAGGATTGCGGGTCGAACTGCCCTGCAAAAGGGCCAGGCTCAGGCTGGACTGGATAGGCTGGAGGTTGATGTGTCACGCATAGGTCGTTTGCCGATAGAGTTGCCCAAGGGTGTAGAGGTAAACATCCAGGGCGCGAAGGTCACCGTCAAGGGTCCCAAGGGTGAGCTTACACGCGAGTTTCGTCCCGAGGTCCTCGTAGCGATCGATGATGGACATCTGGTTGTTACGCGCACGAGTGAGGTAGGCCCTGTACGGGCTTTGCATGGGCTAACGCGCGCATTGCTGGCCAACATGGTGCACGGCGTGGCGGAGGGCTTTCGCAAGTCTCTGGAGATTGAAGGCCTGGGCTACCGCGCCTCTGTGCAGGGCAGTGAGCTGTCTTTGCAGGTGGGCCATTCGCATCCTGTGAAATACCTGGCTCCTAACGGGATCACCTTTGAGGTAGAGAAGGGTGATCGCATTATTCACGTGAACGGGATTGATAATGAAGTGGTCGGGCAGACTGCGGCAGAGATCCGTGGTATCCGACCTCCCGAGCCATATAAGGGCAAAGGAATTCGTTACCTTGGCGAGAAGATCCGACGCAAGGCTGGGAAAGCTGGTAAGGCTGCTGCCTAGTTCTTTTAGGCGCACCGTTCGAGGCAACATGAAGCGAGGAGTTGGACATGGCTGATCCGAGGATTACAGAGCTCTCACGGCAAAGGCGACATAGAAGAGTCCGCGCCAAGGTACAGGGCACGCCTGAGCGCCCTCGGTTGAACGTTTTTCGTAGCTTGCGGCACATCTATGCCCAAGTGATTGATGACGAAGCGGGCCATACCCTTATTGAGGCGTCAACGGTCGATCCCTCAATCGCCGAGAAGTTGGGTGAGCTGGACAAGACAGCACAGGCCAAGCTGGTTGGCGAAGTGCTGGCGAAGCGCGCCCTGGAGAAAGGTGTCAGTCAGGTCGTCTTCGACCGCGGTGGTTACAGATACCATGGGCGGGTGAAGGCGCTGGCAGAAGGCGCACGAGCGGGTGGCCTAGTCTTCTAGTACACGAATTGGCTGCGGCTTGTTGTGAGCCCAGTGCGAAAGTGAGGCGTGAATGTCTGACGAGTTCGAGCAGGGTGTTGAGGGTTCTGACGCACAACCTATAGAGGAAGCGCTAGAACTGGAAGAGCGCGTTGTGCACATAGATCGCGTGTCCAAGGTGATCAAGGGCGGCCGCCATTTTTCCTTCCGGGCTCTGGTTGTGGTAGGGGATGGGCGTGGTGGTGTGGGTGTCGGCCTTGGAAAGGCTCGCGAAGTGCCTGCGGCGATTCAAAAGGGCGTTGAGCACGCCAAAAAGCGCATGGTTCACATACCCTTGACCGGTACTACCATCCCGCACGGAGTCATATCCAAGTTCAGCGCTGCACAGGTGCTGCTTAAGCCTGCCTCACAGGGGACGGGTGTGATCGCTGGAGGTAGCGTGCGCGCGGTGCTGGAGGCTGCGGGGGTCAAGGACATTTTGACCAAGTCTCTGGGGAGCGCAAACAAGATCAATGTCGCGTACGCGACTATCGATGCACTGCGCAAGCTGAAAGACATCGATGTGGAAGCCAAGCAACGTGGCAAGTCCACCGACGACCTGCGCGCGCCGTGGAGCCGCAAAGATGCCTAGGAAAAGCTCGCAGAGCCGGAAGCTGCAAATCAAGTATGCGCGCAGTGCAATTGGATTGGCGGACAACCAGAAGGGTACCATACGTGCGTTGGGCCTGAAGCGCATCGGAGATGTGGTGACACAGGACGACACGCCCGTGATTCGTGGCATGGTGCATACGGTTAGACATCTGGTCGAGGTCGTCGAAGTCAACGCGTAGGTCTTTGGAGAAGCGAGATGAAGCTACAGGAATTACGCTCCCCCTTAGGGGCGCGAAAGGATAAAAAGAGGGTTGGACGTGGCACGGCAGGATCCGGAGGCAAGACTGCCGGGCGGGGCATGAAAGGCCAGAACTCGCGAACTGGCGGCGGCGTTCGGCCGTACTTTGAGGGTGGACAGTTGCCTCTGGTCCGCCGGCTGCCGCACAAGCGTGGATTCCGTAACCCGTTCCGCGTCGAGTTTAGTATTGTGAACGTGGAGGCGCTGGCAGGTTTCGCCAAGGGCAGCAAGGTCGACCCCCAGACCCTGGTAGAAGCAGGTTTGATCCGGTCTCTGGCTGATCCAGTCAAGATCTTGGGCCAGGGCGAGGTCGAACAAGCGCTTACGGTTGCGGCACACAAGTTCTCGGCCAGTGCACGGAAAAAGATCGAGGCTGCTGGTGGCAGCGTGGTAGAGCTGGAATGACGTCTGGCTTTTGCCGTTTGTTGGACACGGAGGAATCATGCTGAAAGCGGTCTCCAACGCACTCAAGCTGCCCGACCTGCGCCGCAAGATGATCTTTACCTTTGTCATCCTGGTGCTGTTTCGTCTGGCGGCGCACGTTCCTGTGCCTGGCATTGATGCTGTTGCTCTGCGCAACCTCTTTGCGGCGAACCAGCTTTTGGGCCTCCTGGACATGTTCTCTGGTGGGGCCATGTCCAACTTTTCGGTGATGGCCATGGGAGTGTACCCCTACATTACTGCGTCGATCATTATCCAGCTGCTGCAGCCGCTGATCCCGGCGCTGAATGAGCTCAGCAAGGAAGGCGAGGCCGGTCGCAACAAGCTTAATCAGTACATGATGCTGGTGACCATTCCGCTGGCGGCGTTGCAAGCCTACAGCCAATCTACGCTATTGGCTCGTGCAGGGGCATTGACCAACTTTGGCATCTCGCGCGCTAGTTGGTTGCCGACTGTCTCGACAATTGCGACACTCACTGCTGGTACCATGTTCGCCATCTGGCTCGGCGAGCTGATTGATGCGCAAGGGATCGGTAACGGCATGTGGCTGATCATATATAGCGGTATCGTGTCCGAGATTCCCGGAAACGTCGGCCAGCTGATTCTGAACAACCCAATTGGTTTGTTGTTCTTCGCCGCTCTTACGATCATCACAATTGGTGCCATTGTCATCATGCAGGAGGGACAGCGCCGCATCCCCGTGCAATACGCCAAGCGTGTGCGTGGCACCAAGATCTACGGAGGGCAGAGCACGCACATACCGTTGCAGATCAACTCCGCGGGCATGGTGCCACTGATCTTTGCCGTTTCCATCATGTTGTTGCCAGGGGTCTTGGCCAGCTATCTGGTCAGCTCCAACGTGAGCTGGGTTGCCAGCGCCGCGCAATTCGTCTCTCGCCTTTTTGATTCCGAGGGGACAATCTACTGGGTGCTGTACTTCCTGCTGGTGGTCGGTTTCACCTACTTCTATACCGAGATGATCTTTGAGCAGCAGAACCTGGCTGAAATGCTGCAGCGGCAGGGCGGTTTTGTTCCTGGTATCCGACCAGGCAGAAAGACCGCGGACTATCTGTCGGGTGTGCTGCGACGCATCACTTTCGCAGGTGCGCTGTTCCTGGGCATCATCGCAATTCTGCCTTTTGTGACCAGGGGTGTGATGGGCACTGGCCAGATGTTGGTCACCAGCACGGGCCTGCTGATTGTGGTCGGCGTGGTGCTTGATACCATGAAACAACTTGAGGCTCAGCTACTGATGCGGCACTATGAAGGGTTTATCAAGAAATAGCATGTCTAGAGCAGCCCAGCCTCTTCCCATGTTTATCGTGCTCTTGGGCCCTCCCGGTGTAGGGAAAGGGACCCAAGCAGAGCGACTGTCAGTCGAGTTGGGTTTGCCTCACGTCTCTAGCGGTGAACTTTTCCGCGAGGCTATGCAGAACCAGACGGCCTTGGGCCGTCAGGCCAAGAGCTACATCGACTCTGGTGAGTTGGTGCCAGACGAGGTGACGATTGGCATGGTGGCCGAGAGGCTTAGCCGCTCGGACTGCAGCAAAGGTGCCGTACTCGATGGCTTTCCCCGGACGATCCAGCAAGCAGAAGCCTTGGATCGTGTGTTGAGCGAGCTTGGATCGCGAGTAGCGCTGGTTCTCGATATTGAGGCCTCAACGGATATCTTGCTGCGCCGACTCGGCGGGCGCTGGACTTGCAAAAATTGCCAAATTGTATATCATGAGGTGTTCAGTCCGCCCCGCGAAGCTGGCAAGTGTGACGCCTGTGGTGGGGAGTTGTACCAGCGGCCTGACGACACGCCAGAGACGCACCGCCGACGGATTGAGGTGTATCTGGCCCAGACCGCGCCGCTGAGGGAGTACTACGCGCTACGCGGACTGGTGGTGGAGATCGATGGAGAGCAGGATATTGCGGCTGTATTTGCCGACTCGATGCGGGTGATTCAACAGACGCGAGAGCAGTTGTCCTTCGCTGCAGACTGCTGCGGTGGAGCGTCGTGCGCGGGCTGTTGTAGCGCAGACGAGTTGCAGGGAGAGTGAGCAGATGAAAGTAAAACCATCCGTAAAGCGACGTTGCGCCAAGTGCAAGGTTATCAAGCGCAAGGGTATTGTGCGAGTGATATGTGAAAACCCGAGGCACAAGCAGCGGCAAGGCTAGTGATTGCGTGAACGATTTCCAGGCCGCTGGAGTTGTGGGAGCTGCAATGTGCGGCCTGGGGTGTGGAGTGGAGGAGAGCAGTGGCGAGAATCGCGGGTATTGACCTTCCGAGAGACAAGCGAGTAGAAGTAGGGCTCACGTACATCCATGGGATCGGCAGTAACCGGAGCCGTGCTGTCTTGGCGGCGGCAAATGTGAGTCCTGATACGCGGATTAAGGATCTCACCGAAAGCGAAGTCGCTCGCATTCGGGAGTATATTGGGCAGGAGTACAAGGTAGAGGGTGATCTGCGCCGTGAGGTGGCGATGAACATCAAGCGCCTCACCGAGATCGGCTCCTACCGTGGCCAGCGCCATCGGCGAAACCTGCCTGCGCGTGGACAACGTACTCGAACGAACGCTCGCACGAAGCGTGGACCACGCAAGACAGTCGCCGGCCGCAAGCGGTCGCGGTCGAAGAAGTAATCCTAGCGCGTTATGCGCAAGCTCGTCGGTAGTTGACCACGGGCAGTCTTTGGAGGCGAGATGCCAGAAGAGCAGGCTACAAAGAAGAAAGCAGCGCGGAAGCGCGAACGAAGGGTAGTTCCGCGCGGGCGCGCCTACATCCAGGCGACCTTCAACAAT
>DIVN01000123.1 GCA_002435875.1 Anaerolineales bacterium UBA6131 | reverse complement strand
CGGGTGATTGAGGTGTGCCTCGATGAAGCTCAGGGATCAGCGCCTGTGGTGGCAGGAACGGGCTGTGCTAGCACACGCGAGACTGTGCAGCTGACTCAGTGGGCAAAGGACGCCGGTGCGCAGGCTGCACTCGTGGTCGCACCGTATTACCTCAAGCCCGCATACAACGAGATCTACGAGCATTACGAAGCTGTCGACAAGGTGGGACTGCCCATCATCCTGTACAACATACCGCAGTGTGCGGGTACGCATTACGAATGGTGGACTGTGGAGGGGTTGGCTGACCTTGACCATGTCGTGGGCATCAAGGATTCCAGCGGAGACATGCCGTTCTTAATGGCTTTGCTAGAGAAGGTAAAAGATACTGTCGGGATTTTCTGTGGCCATGATGAGATCGTCTCGGCCGCTCTGGAGGCTGGCGCCGATGGAGCAATCCTCGCAAGCGCGAATCTGGTACCCGAAGTGTGGCAGGAAATCTACGCAGCAGTACAAAGCGGCGACCTCACCCGAGCACGAGAATTGCAGGCCAAGATTCAGGTGCTGGCGCGCGTTGTAGTACGTCAAGGCTCGGTGCAGGCAGTGAAGGAAGGGCTGCGCATGATGGGCATCGAGGTAGGCGATAGCCGTCAGCCCATCATGCCCGGCGGCGCTTTTCGCCGCGAGGACTATGAAGACCTCCGCCTACAATTGGAAAAGCTTGGCAAGATCCAATTGCGGGAGGTGCAATACCATCTTGGCCAGAGGAGCGTCGCTACCCGCATTCCAGCGACGCCCGATACGCCTCATGACGTCCATGGTTTTGCCCTGAAGATTGGCGAAGGGTTTGCGGGTCCTCCCTTTTACGAACTCGCACATGTTGATCTTTTGCTGGGAGAACGGGCAGGACCAGTGGACCGGGCAATCACACAGGCGCTTGCGGTATCGCATCCAGGGCACGAGGTGCAGGTCATTTGTGACCAGCCTCGCACGCTACTGGTGCCGACGGTGAGCGTGCGCAGTAGCAAACAGTCAGACCACGTATACAGGTGGGCGACTGCGGGTGTGATCCAGGCCATCGAGGCTAGCATCGCTGATGGCTTCCTTCCCAGGGAAGCGTTGACGGAGCTGGTGATGATTGCGAACGTCTTTGTACACCCGGCTGCCGCCAACCGAAAGCGCATTCAGCTCAACAACTACAAAGCGATGCGTGCGGCCATTCGCAAGGCCATCGAGGGCCGGCCCACCATCGACGCTGTGCTGGAGGAACGACAGGCGGCGCGTCACCCCTTCCGCTACGCGCCGTAGGCCCGACGCCCTGACAGGACAACAAGGATGGTCTTCTGTGCTGACTCTTAGATAGACTATCTCCGGGTCTGCTCAGGGCAAAACCGTGGATGCATAGTCGGCGCCGAGGATCAAACGGATGTCCACATCGCCTCTGGACATGGGATCGGTGCGGATATTATCAGCAGAGACCTTGAAGCGCTCGGCAAGCAGGCTCACTGTCTGGGGCTTGATAGAATAGCTGATGATAATGGTCGAGGCATAGTCGGATCGGTCCGCGTTACTGTACACCACAGCCGAATAGCCGGCCTCCTTGAGCTCTTCGAGGGTACTCTGTGCCAAGCCAACGGTCAACGTCCCGTTCTGTACCTCAATCCTAGCTGCTTCCTGCGCCAAGATCTGCTGCGTCGACAAACTCGTTGGCGAGTTGGCTATGCCTGTGCCAAAGAGATCATCAACTGCCTGGCGGATCAGGGCTCGGTTGGGAATCAGTACCTGAGCGCCCTCTGGAGTCGTCTGAGGGGTGGTCATGGACTCGTCGATGACAGCGTTGGTGAGCCCATCGCCTGGAATGTCCAGTGCAAGCTTGGCCAGTTCGTAGATCTGGGTCAGGCTCAAATCCGTCTGTACTGAGTCACCGGCAATACGCAACATCTCGGGGATCTTGGTAAGCGGTATGCCCAGATGCAGGACTTTGTCACGTATCGCTTTGATCACTTCCTGCTGTCGTCTGGCCCGGATAAAGTCACTGCCGCCATGTCGCGACCGTGCATACTGGAGTGCCGTTTTCCCGTCCATATGCTGCACACCAGCAGGGATGTCGACCGTCATGTAGCCGAAACTCCCGTCGGGGTACTTTTCGTCGTGGATCGGTTCTTGCACATCGATGGTAATCCCGCCTACAGCATCGATCAGTCTTTCAAAGCCTTCAAAGTTGATGCGAATGTAATAGTGAATTGGAACCCCGATAGCGTACTGTACGGTCAGCTTTGCTAGCGCAGGACCTCCCCCAGGGTAGTTGCTCGCATCACCGATGAAATGCGCAGTGTTGATACGACCTTCGGCATGACCGGGGATAGATACCCACAAATCGCGGGGAATGGAGAGCATTCCGGCAGCCTTATCAGCCGGATTGACAGTAAGCACAATCATGGTATCGGTGCGGCTTGGCCCGATCTCCACGCTACGTTTGTCGATACCGAGCAGAAGGATATTGGTTCTCTGCAGCCTCACGTCTGGCACTATCAGTGGATTCTCGTCGCCTTGATCGTTGTTCGCCAAAATGGGTGCACCAAGCTCGGCGTGGGCGACCAGGTCTTTGACAGTCGAGTAGAAGAGATAGCCAGCCAAGAGCCCACCTACAAGGAAGAGCACGAGGAAGGTGCTCAGCAGGGGGACTCGCCAGGTGGCGCTCGCGGATCCTGAGAGTCTGGAATTCCGTCTAGTCATGCATGCTCCGTATGAGGCCCAATAATACCACCTATCAGGCGATGGAAAGCGACGGAATGTTCCATTCTTGTGCTACTGAGGCGAGATTCCGTAAATGGCGCCGTTGTTGGGACGGCGCAAGATCGACCTGACGGACAAGCTGTACCTCTACAGAATGATCGCACTTCCTGCGCCGCTGGCAACCTCATCCAGCGCGCGATCGAGAGTGAACAGTGCCCCCAGGGGAATTCGAATCCCCGTCGCAGCCTTGAAAGGGCTGTGTCCTNNCTAGGCCGCTAGACGATGGGGGCAACATCATTATTGTAGTGTAAACTCCAGGTCTGGTCAAACCCAAGTTGCGCTCTGCAGCCTTTGAACCACTGGTCGCGCTTCCAGGTATACATAGGACGGGGCGATGCACACACCCATGTTGGAGGACCACAACTGATGCCCAACTCGGCCAGCCGCATGGCCTTTATCGCCACAGCGCTTGGAGCACTCTCGCTCGTAGTGATGGGGGCGGCCGCAGAGTTCCGCTGGCCGCGGCCCGTTGGGGCTTGTTTGACTGTATCCGCACCGGCGAATGCGGAAGTTGAAGGCGTGATCGCGCGGCTGAAGGCCATTGATGGAGTCCACGCTCCCATCGCCGTGCTGCGAACCGAGCTCGTCTCAGAATCGCTTGATGGACTCGGCTGGGATCGTGTCTGGCTATACGCGAGTCAAGCGGATCTCTCGGGTCCCGCGTTTGTACCACCTGATCCTCAGCTTACTTTGTATCTTGGAAAGCTTCCTGATGCAGATAGTTCAAGCGGAATGGTGCTCGGCTATGAACTCGCGCGCCGATTGCGTCTTGACGTTGGCGACTCTCTGGATGTCGCCGGGGCTGCTTTCCGTGTCGCTGGGATCTGGAAACCCAGCACTCAGATAGCGGGCAACTTTGCGCAAGTGTCACAAGTAGCCCTGCGATCTTTGCGGCAGGCGACGATTGTCGATCACTATACCGTACTGCTAGAGCCGGGCCTTGATCCCCAGTCAATCAGCGCGGCGATTCTGCGGGGGCTCGATGATGTCCTGGTCGTATCGCCCCAGTGGGAACTTGATCGAGCGACGCAAATGCGCATTGTGGTCGGTCTTGCGGTCGGCAGCGTGGTTGTCCTGTTCGTACTGGTGAGCTGGCCGTTTCTTGCGGGGTCGCAAGCAGCGCAGAGTCCGTCGGTAGTGAGGGCCTTGCTTGGTGCAGCTGTAGGCCTGGCGGTCGGAACGGCGTTTGTCTGGGCGGCAAACGCGTATACTACCACCCTGCAAGGCAGCACTGCCGCACGCATCACACCACGCTTGGTTTCCATGGTGTTGGCCCTTGCCAGCCTCGAGGGCCTGGTCGCCTCTTGGGCCCGCCACGCACCGACCTGGCAAGTGCAGCGGGGTATCGGTGCGGCCCTCTTGTGTCTCGCAGTGACCCTTATTATGCTGCTGGGCTCGCTGCGTGCATCGCTGCTCTTGTCACATAGTGAGGCGCGGCGCACTGCATCTGACTGGGTGGCATTTTCAGGGTGGGATGTTGAAGCACCCTTCCTGCGGGCTGTTGCGGGTCTCCCCGGCGTACGCGGATATTCGCTAGAGTCGGGCCCCCTGCTAGCTAATCCCGAGGAAGACCGCTGGGTTGGGCTTGGGCCGTCATCTGGTTTCTTGTTCGGTGTTGACTATGTCGGCATGTTTGGAGCGCTCTCTGTGCCCTACGAGTTGGGCTTTGAGCAGGGAAGGCCGTTGAATCTCGGGAGCATGACGGAAGCTGTTGTTGGCTATGAGCTGGCACGGGCTGCCAAGTTAGAGATCGGAAGCGTAGTACAGGTTCGACGCGTTCCGTTCACGGTAGTAGGTATCCGCGAGCGGCTGGTTCACGATCCAGCGAATCCCGCAAACTACCGGGTAGACATTCCCCTGGAGGCATTACGGCGCGTCGTTCATGATGCTCCCCTCTCAGGACAGCTAACAGTCTTGCTGCCGTCAGCTCGTGATCCTCAAGACCGCTTGACCTATCTTGCCGAGGCCTCAGAGCGTCTTGGCGTCGGTCCCGCGTCGACCGTGTCCGAGCGCCTGGCTCAGATCACAGCAGTCTATCCTGGGGTCACGACGCGGCGCCCGATGGGTGCCGACGAGGCAGTGCGCCATGCTACGGACCTGTACACCGCGATTTTCTGGTTGGCTGGGATAGTTCTGCTAGGCATCTGCGCTTTGGCACTGGCTACGATGGCCCAAGCCAAGTTGGCTGCGGACGAGCTAAAGATTGCTCTTCAGAAGGCATATGGGCGTGACGAAAGCTCTCTACTGGCTGATCATGTGCAGATGGCTTGCCTGACGGGGCTCGCGGGCTCCGTTCCGGGTCTCTTGTTCGGTGGGGCAGCCGCGAGGCTGGTCAACAGCATTGCTCCGGCTGGGAGCATTACCCTTCTTCCAACTCCTGGGGTTGCCGCAACAGCTTTCTTCTTGTCAGTGATGACATCCATCTTTTCGGTGGCGATCCCGGTTGTACGGGCGCTTGAACGAGACAGTTCGCTCGCCTTGTTTGGTGCCCCATTGTTGTTGACCGCTGATGCGCCGCCACAAGAACCAACGCCTGTTCGGGCAGGCAATCTGCGGCAGGGAGGTTCTGAAGTATGAGAAAGTCACTGTTGATCATTCTGGTAGTGGGAGTTGTCGCTGCGTCAGTGGCCATTCTGGGGCCCCGACTATCGCCGAGTCGGGTCAACGAGCAGGGTGCTGCAGCACTGGAAGAATCCACGTCGGGTGCGCAGCAGCAGACGATCATCTCAGTACGTGGCGTCGTACAACCTGTACGATGGAGGACGCTCAGTTTCCCCATGGGCGGGGTAGTTCATAGCATCGATTGCGTTGCTGGTATCACCGTTACTGTAGGTCAGCCGTTGGCGACATTGGTGCAAGATGAGCTGGAGGCGGAACTGCAGTTACGGAAGAGTGAGCTGGCGCTAAGACAAGCCGTGCTATCGAAACTGCAGAGTGGTCCGTCGCCTGCGGAAGTGTCAGTGGCCACGGCCAACCACGACGCAGCGGTTGCAGCATACGATCAGCTGCGACGCGGGCCCAGTGAACAGGAGAAGACACTTGCCGCAGCGGACTTGAAGAAGGCACAGTTGGCGCTTCAGCGTGCCCAGGCAAGCTATGACTCGGTGAGAAACCTACCCGATATTGGTGCACGACCGGAAGCTATGCAACTCGAGCACGCCACCGTTGACTACGAGCGCGCGAAGGCTGCATACGATCTCTCTATCAAGAGTCCAAGCGCAGCAGAGATGAAACGAGCGGAGAGTCTGGTGATATCGACCAAGGCTGCCCTGGACGCCCTCAAAGATGTCGACCAGAGCGCCGCTGAGGTTGCGGAGGCCGAACGGAGGCGTGCCGAGGTAGTACTGACCCAAGCACGGCTTGCCTTGACACACGCGAAATTGTTAGCGCCTTTCGAAGGCACGATTACTTCATTGGCCGGAGTACAGCCGGGCGATACAGTGGACGCTGGCGGCCCAGTCCTGACGATAGCCGACCTCGCAGAGTTGGAGGTGGAGATCGTGGACCTGGATGAGTGGGGGGCGGCAAACGTCACGTTGAATCAGACGGTTGACCTGATAGTGCCGTCATTGGGCAATCGCACCTTGCGCGGCCGGGTTCTCTTTGTAGCTGATGAACCGACAACTCAGTCGAACGGCGCAACGTACTACAGGGCGGTAGTCGGCTTGGAGAAGCAAGACCCAGATCTTCGCTGGGGCAATTCCGTGCGCATCAGGCTCTATGTAGCTGGTGCGCATGGTGTGGGTTTCCGATGAGATGCTGCGGGCTCGAGATGCAGTCAGGGCTCTGACAGCCGTGGAGTCGTGATGACGGAACATAAGCCGGCTCTTGAGGCCTATTCGCTGAGAGCAAGTGGCACCTCCAGACGAGGGGAGCGTGGAACTTGGCGCAGCCCCGACGTGGTTCTGCAGCCGGGTGACTATGTGGCCGCGTTGGGCGCTGACCATGAAGGGGTCCGGCTGTTGTTCGGCCTGCTCGGTGGCTTTGTCAAGCCGAGCGGTGGGGTGCTACGCATCCTCGGCGAGTCTGCTGAGGACCTCAACCGGCAAGGTTGGTCCCGGCTGCGGCGATCGAGGATCGGTTTGCTGACGCGGGACGTGTATCTGCGCGATGATCTCTCTATCTTGGAGAATGTGCTTCGCCTTCAAAGTAGTGACGAGCGCCCGTCAGGCGAAGGAGTGGCTATTGCTATTCTAGAGAACCTTGGTCTAGCAGAGCACATCCTGCACAAGGCAAGCGAGCTCAGCCCACTGCAACGGCAACTGGCGGCCTTGGCGGGGATCTTGCTTCGCCGCCCTGCTGTCATCCTCGTACATGAGCCGGTGGGAAAGCTGTCATGGGATGAAGCGCGCACTTACCTGGCCGTCCTGCACCGCGTGGCTGCGGAAACTGGGACGGCTGTCCTTATCGGCACGACTGACAACTGCGTGGCTGATAGTGCGGATCGCCAGTTCTTGCTTTCGCCAAGCCCTCAACAGGTCACCTGGGATGGCCCAGCCCAACGCCAAAGCCTGTTGAGCGAACTCTACGAGTCCGAGATCTTTCCCCTGCTGCGACCTCTGAACCCTGTATTGGATCTGGCGCTAAAGCCGTTGCTCTACACGAGCACCGTAGCGCTCCTGATCGTCTTCCTGGCATTCTTGGGCCTGAGTGCCTCCCAGGCTGGGCGGGCAAGCCAGGTCTTTAATGTGGGCTATGCTCTGACTGATTCACTTGGTCAGACGATGGCCTTCTTCGGCGATTTGTTTCGTGGCGCCCTGGGTACATATGATAACAAGGCCCGGTTCTACTACTGGAGCAGCGGTGGCCGACCGATCAGCGAGGCTGTGCGGCGTACGTTTGCCAACAGCATTGGGCTGTTGCTTCTCTCGATGATCCTGGGGGCAGGGATCGGTGTTCCGTTGGGATTCGTTGGTGCTATCTTGAGACATCGTAAATCATCGCTCCTGTTCGTGGTTGCCGCCATCATTGGCGTGTCTACCCCCAGTTTCTTCCTGGCGTTGTTGCTGCAGATCCTCGAAGTCAGCTTCTACAGGCGGACCGGGATCGCATTAGTGCCGGTCGGCGGCTTTGGCTGGGACAGGCACGTGGTGATGCCTGCTCTGGTCCTTGCGGCCAGGCCGATTGCCCAGGTTGCGCGCATCTCGGCGATTTCCCTGGGCGAGGTGCTGGATGCGGATTACATCCGCACTGCTCATGCCAAGGGACTCGCTTTCGCCCATGTGCTCTACAAGCACGCGCTGCGTAACTCCGCTGTTCCGATACTTGCAGCTATGGGGGCATCCCTTGGCTACTCCCTTTCTAGCCTGCCCATCGTCGAAATGGTGTTTCAGTGGCCAGGCATGGGTGACATGCTGCTAAGTGCCGTGAGAACGCAACAGCCAAGGCTTGCCGCCACGATGGCTCTCTTAATGGGCGTCTTTTTCGTCGCAGTGCAGCTTGGCCTGGACCTGGTGTATCGATGGGTAGACCCAAGGCTTAGAAACGACAGATCGAGTCTGACACTCCGTAGGGACTGGTGGGACGTGTTTCGGAGCGGATGGGGCACCATCCGGGAAATGCCACTTCAGCCGGCTAACGGGGCTTGGCGCGATGACGAGCTGACAAGTCACGAGCTGGTGTCGGTCTCGGTTCGGCGAAGCGAGCCTCGTGAAAGCGACGAATCGGACAGACGGCGGGATGCCAAGATGCGGGCGGAGCGCCGCCGAGCGTGGATACAGAGCACCCTGGGAAGCCCACCGTTTGTGATGGGAGCGATTCTGCTGGGCGCGCTTCTCGTCGCGGCGGCGATAGGCCAGCGCGTTGCGCCTTACAGCCCCTTTACAACTTACCCTAGCCTGCATATTGATGGAATACTGCGCTTTGCCCCCTTTCCTCCTTCAGGCACCTTTCTCCTGGGCACTGACCAACAGGGGCGTGATATCCTCAGCCTGCTACTATATGGTGCCAGACGGACCTTGGTGCTTGCCTTCTTCGCTGTTCTCGCACGGGTCCTTCTGGGTACAGCGTTGGGCGCATTGGCCGGATGGTTCGCCAACACGCTACTCGATCGCGTGATTGTTGGGGCCACGCAAGTCATGGCCGCCTTCCCGTCGCTGCTGATGGCTATGGTGCTCATCTATGCTCTTGGTATTCAGCAGGGCTTGTGGGTTTTTGCCGCAGCACTGTGCCTGATAGGCTGGGGCGAGTCCGCACAGTATGTTCGTAGCAAAGTGATGTACATTCGCGAGCAAGACTATGTGGAAGGGGCTCTTGCTGTTGGTCTGGGAGATATCCATCTGCTGGCTCGCCACGTTCTGCCCAACCTTGTGCCGTCGCTGGTGGTGCTTGCTTGTCTGGAGATGGGTGGGGTGCTGATGCTCCTGGGCGAGCTCGGTTTCATTGGCATCTTCATTGGCGGCGGAACTCGCACTACAAGTGCCGCAGATACGATGGTCACCTACTTCGATATTCCCGAGTGGGGAGTGATGCTTTCCAATACCTGGCGCAGTTTCCGAAGCTATCCCTGGATGACTCTCTACCCAGCTCTGGCTTTTACCGTTTCCATCATTGGGTTCAACTTGATGGGCGAAGGCCTTCGACGCCTGACAGAACGGCTGACCTTGAGTATGCACCGGATCATCAACCGTTACACAGTCGCAGCAGCGGCGGGCGTGGCATTGCTTTTGCTCATGGCGGCTGAGGCGACTGGAAGCTGGACGCAGCTCAGCCCGATTGCCAACCGATTCGATGCCCAGCGCGCCATGGCTGATATAACCTACCTATCAAGCCCTGAACTGAAAGGGCGCGAGATCGGGTCGCCGGGCCTTGCCTCTGCCGCCGACTATATCGCTACCCAGTTTGCCTCTCTTGGCTTACAGCCAGGCGGCCCAGAAGTTGATGGATCGCTCAGCTACTTTGTGCAAGTGCCGTACGAATACCGCCGCCTGACGAGCGTGCCGTCACTAGAATTGACAGACAGCACAGGCAGCTCTATCGTCTCGCTCCGCTACCGTAGAGACTATGCAGAGGTTCCAGATGCGGTGAACCGTTTCGAGCCACTCCAGGCTCCGATCTCGTGCGTGGCGCTTGATCCGAGCGCTCAGATCTGGCCAGAGGACATTGAGATCGATACACCTGCGTTGCTCGACAAAGTCATTCTGGTCCCTGCAGGAGATGCGGCCCCTATCTTGCGCTCACTGCGGTTGCGAGCTGTCCTGCTGGTCGCAGACAATGCCGACTTGCTTTCTCATCGCGAACTGGCGACGTCCATCACCATCGGAGGGTTCGCGCTGGAACAGGCTACCGCGTATATGTACATTTCGCCCGATGTAGCCGACTTGATTCTGCGAACTAGCGGGTACACTCTCGAAGAAGTGCGGGCACGACAGAGAGAACTGCTGCCTGGGGCGGGTTTTTGTGTGCAGACCGGTGTTGAAGCATCTATTCGGATGGATGTGAGTGAGAGGATTGATGGTCAGCTCACGTATGTACAAGCCCTGGTGCCGGGCAGTGATGTGGGATCTCGGGCCTACGATGCTGGTATGGATCGTGAGATGGTCGTTCTGCTTGCCAACTATGATGGCTTAGGGACGGACCTGGATGGCACGTGGTACCCGGGCGCGAACATGAATGCCAGCGGTGTGGCAGTTATGCTGGAGACAGCGCGGCTGTTACAGGAGGCGAACTACCAACCTTATCGCACACTGCTCTTTGTTGCCTGGGCCGGGGAGACGTTACGGACCCCCCCCAGCTTCTGGAACATGCTCCGCGATCGCCCGGGGTGGCTTGAGCGCTATCGCATCTTTGCGGCGCTGGAGATGAAGGGGGTTGGGTGGGGTACCGAAGAGGGCCTCCTGTTGCAGTCCAGCACGAGCAATCGGCTGAGCGACGTACTGCGCGAGTCAGCACGAAGGATGCGGGTTGGTTCGAGCTCCGTGGGCACTGGCGTTCACGGCGTTTACGATTACCTCTATCCGAGGGTTGGCAGTCAGATCCCGTACATCTACCTGTCCTGGAAGGGTGCGTCGCAGACAACCAATACCCCCTGGGATACGCTCGATAGCATTGACATCGCCAGACTGCGTGATGCCGGCAAGACGGTGGCGCTGGCGACGATGTATCTGGCCCACGAGAAGCAGGAATGAAAATTGGCCGACCTGGCTAGAAATATCATTGTGGCGGGCGGATGTTGGCCTCAAGGCTACTGATTTGACTCTGGCCCTCAATCGGCTTCAGCTCTCCTAAGGCAGCTCACGCCACGCAAGGCTCCCGCTTTACATTGTGCTGTTGATCGTTACGCGATCCGACTTGCCGGTCCAGGAACCCGCTACGGCCTGATCGGTGCTCATGTTTCCCATCGTATCGCCCCTAGCATGGTACTAGAGATCGCGCAAGAACACTGGGCCTTTGCCGGTCGGTTCTCATATTGGTATAATCAAAATTGCATTCGAAGTTGGTCCGGATGCTCTGTTGGGAACCGGGGCCCCGGGCACATGGCTCCACAACTTCTGGCATGGTGTCAAGGCTCTGGTGTATGCGTTCATGCTGACGCAGGATGTCTTGTGCTGGGGATCCTGGCGCATCAAAGCAGCGTTGTGCCTCCGTTTCAGCAACAGGCGCTTGCCAGCGCTCAATCTGGAGTGGCGAAATGGCCGAAGAATGGTCTTGGACAGCTATCGAAGCCCTGGGCGTAGCCATCCGCTCCGAAATTGAGGCCGCCCTGCTCTACGAGCGCTTGTCACAGCAAGTCTCCAATCCGTCGCTTGTGGCCAAACTGGGCTTTCTGCGTCTTGAGGAGCAGAAACATCGGGCCATGCTCGAGAGTTTGTATGCGCAGCGATTTCCTGGCGTAGAGTTGAAGTTGCCCTCCGAGTCTCTAGTCCCCATTTCCAGCAAAGTCGACCTGGAACAGATGTCGGTGCCTGATCTGCTGCGGTTGGCGATGCATGCGGAGGAGGTTTCCGCCGCCTTCTATCGGGAACAGGCTGAGCGATCCAGAGATGAGACGAGCCGGGCGGTGTTGCGCTATCTTGGCAATGTCGAGCAGGGGCACCTCGGGATGCTTGAGACAGAGTATGAGTTGCTGTTGCGCTTTCCCGACTATTACAACGCAGATGACTTGCAGTTTGGCAATGAGCTTATGCACATCGGCCCTTGATCGGCCCGCGGATGAAGTCGGCGGGCGGCAGTAAGCCACGAAGGCTGGCCAAGGAGGCAAAGATGAACTTGAGCGGGAAACAAGTGATTGTCCTGGCGGAGGATATGTACCAGGAGCTAGAACTGTGGTACCCGGTTCTGAGATTGCAAGGCCTGGGAGCCACCGTTCGCGTAGTGGGTACGGGAAGCTCATCTATCTACAAGAGCAAGCTGGGATATCCGGTCAACGTTGATGCGGCTGCTGATCAGGTCAGTGCCGAGGGTATCGATGCGATCATCATCCCTGGTGGCTATGCACCTGATCGATTGCGGCGCTATCCATCGGTATTGAGACTCGTGCGGGAGGCAGCTCAGCAGGGCAAGATTGTGGCGGCGATTTGTCATGCTGGTTGGGTTCTGGTGTCTGCAGGTATCCTGAAGGGACGTAAGGTTACATCCTTCTTTGCCATCAAAGATGATATGACCAATGCGGGGGCAGAGTGGGTAGATGCGCCGGTGGTGCAGGATGGCAACCTTATCACGTCTCGTATGCCCGATGATCTGCCGGCCTTCACAGATGCGATTGCGGCCTCGCTAGGCGGCGCTGAGGCGGCAGGGCTGGAGCAAGTCGGGGAGTCTACGAGCGCGGAGGATGCTTTGCGGATGGCAATCGGCGCTGAGCAAGCAGCCTATGACTTCTATCGGCTGGCGGTTGGCAAGACTAAGGATCCTGAGGCCAAAAACGTATTTGATCAATTGGCCAAGGATGAGTTACGCCACAAGAAGATCGTGCAGGATGAGTATGACCGGCTGATTCGGAATCCGGAGTGGGAACGCTATAGCGTATGGCGCGAGGTGCTATAGGCGCTGCAAGCTCAACTCTGGCGAGTTGTGACGGATAGTTATCTCACTGATGGATGGCTCAAGTGTCTTCCATGAGACTGCTGGCGATTTCTGGTAGCCCGCGTAATGGCGGAAATACCGAGTGTCTGCTGGAGAGATCAGTTGCCGGCGCGCAGAGTGTAGGGGCAGTCGTTGAGCAGGTGGCGCTCAACCGTCTGAGAATTGGCCCCTGTATGGAGTGCAATCGCTGCTACGCTTCCGGTCGCTGCGTCGTTGAAGATGACTTCCAGCTTCTGTGCGACAAGGCGCTCATAGCGGATGGCGTGATACTGGCGGCGCCCATATTTTTCATGAATGTTTGTGCCCAAGCCAAGGCTTTTGTTGATAGATTCCAGTGTCTCTGGGCCTTGCGCTATGTCCTTGGCCAATCAGTACCGTTGCCGCCCAGCGGACTGCGGCGCAGGGTTGCCTTTCTTTCCACGGCTGGCTGGCAGAAGACCAAGTTCGACTGCGCCCTAACGGTAGTGCGAGCATTCTCGGCAACGATTGATGCGAAATTGGTTGGCAGCGTCTGCATCAACGGCGTCGATGCCATCCAGGATATTGAGAAACACCCCGAGGCATTGGACCAGGCGTTTGCCTTGGGGCAGGAGCTGGCTACATGGCCAGTATCGCAACCCTTAACTGGTGACTAGAATGCCTGTGGACACTATGGAATTGGCGCTTTTCCCGTTGGATGTGGTGCTCTTCCCTGGGATGGAGTTGCCACTGCATATCTTCGAGGAACGGTATCGAGTGATGGTGAATAGGTGTCTGGCAGAGACCTCTGGTTTTGGAGTGGTATGGGCCGGGCCCGCGCGTGATTCCTCGCAGCTGGCCGCTATCAGTACCGTGGGTACAATGGCGCGCATCATGCGTGTGAAGCGGCTGGACGATGGCCGCATGAACATCGTGACCAAGGGGACCGAGCGCTTTCGCATTCTTGAGATTGTGCAACGACAACCATACCTGACTGCAAGGGTGGAAGGTTATGATCTGGAGGAGCAGAGTGCGGCCAGCGCGGGCAAGTATGCCCTGCATGCCAGTTCATTGCTGATTCAGTACCTGCGTTTGGCTGGCGAGACCCTGGGTGTAGGGATGCAACTGGAGACCGTACCCAGAGATCCTTCTGCGCTGGCATACACGATTGCGGCGGGCCTGCAGGTTTCTCTGGAAGAGAAGCAGGGGCTCCTGGAATCTCGAGGACTTTCGAGCATGCTGAAGCTTGAGTGTGACATTCTGACACGCGAAGTCGAGTTGTTGAAGAGTCTGGCACAGTTCCAGGACCTCGATGTGGGCTACATCAGGGGAGCCACGAGCGTAATGTCACTCAGCTGAGCAGGGCCATGCAGCAGTCCCATTCGTTCTGTGACCGCTCTGCAGTGCTGGGTGATCTTGCTCGAAGGGAGTGTCCTAAAGCCGCCTCCGAGCCTGGAGCTGTCGGGTGCTTGTACGAATGCATGGTGTCGAGCTAGAACGGGCAAAGGCTGGGCAAACCGCTCAGCCCCCACAAATGTCCAGAGGGTTTGGCAAAACAGGAGGTTCTGATGACTACTGCTGATCTGACACTGTTCCGCAGCAGGCGTACGATTCGCAGGTTCGCGACGCAGGACGTGAGCGAGGAGGAGATAGAACAGCTGCTGGAGGCTGCGAGCGTTGCCCCCAGCCGGCTGGATCGTCGCCCGCTGCATTATGTTGTCATTCGCAACGCAATGATCAAGGCCAAGATCGCCGAAGCCCTGCGCGTGCGGCCTTACATAGAAGAGGCATCGGTCGTGCTTGCCATTTGTGCAGATCCGGTCGTGTCTCCTACGTGGGAGCTTGATGGCAGTGCGGCGATAGAGAACATCCTGCTGGCTGCTACGGCTATGGGGTTGGGGGCAGCGTGGGTCGGCTCCAAAGGTAGCCAACTCTGGGAGCAAGCACTGGGGATCCTTCACCAAGTGGTCTCCGTGCCTGCTGGCATTGCCGTAGTTTCGTTGGTCTGTATCGGCCATCCAGCAGAGAGCAAAGACCCCTACGAGGCAGGTGAGAAACTGGATCCGCGGCGTATCCATTATGATCACTGGGACACATTGAAGCTTTGATGCGCAAGCGAGGAGTAGACTGATGGTGGCAAAGCGCCGACTTGTGGTGATCGGGGCCGTTGCAGCGGGTGGGAGCGCTGCCGCAAAAGCCAAGCGGACAGATCCTGAGCTTGAAGTTGTTCTCTTGGATCGCGATGCTGACATCTCCTATGGGGCCTGCGGTCTGCCGTATTTTATCTCCGGCCTGATACCCAAGAAGGAAGCCCTCATTGCACGCAGCCCTGCGGAGTTTCGCAAGCAGGGCATTGATGCTCGCACACAGCATGAGGTAAGAGAGATTGATGTAGCGAACCGGGGGGTGCGCGTCAGCGACTTGATTAAGCACGCCGATTATGTGTTGCCATATGATCATCTGGTCGTGGCTACAGGCGCGGAGGCCTTTCGGCCGCCAGTTCCTGGCCTTGACCTTGCCGGAGTATTCACCCTGCGCACGTTGTCTGATGGTGTTGCACTGCGAGATGCGCTGCATGGGAGATTGCCCAATGGTGTTGTCATAGTCGGCGGAGGGTATATAGGTCTTGAGATGGCCGAGGCCATCCGAGCGCTGAACCTCCCCGTTACTGTCGTAGACATGGCTCCCCGGCTTATGCCTAACCTTGACCCCGAAATGAGTGATCTCGTCTTGGGGGAGGTCCAGTCACACGGAGTGCGAGTGCTGTTGGAGGATGGGTTGCTGCGCTGTGAGGGGGCCAAGCGGGTGCACCAGGTGGTGACTCAGCACCACCAACTTGTTGCTGACTTGGTGCTCTTGTCAATCGGCGTGCGCCCCAATACCTACCTGGCACAGCAGGCGGGAGTCGCGCTGGGTGCGGGTAGGGCGATTGCTGTCGATTCGCTGGGTCACACCAGCGTCGAGGGCATCTTTGCTGCCGGCGATTGTGCGGATACCATTCACCAGGTGACGGGGAAGAAGGCATATATCCCACTGGGTAGCACTGCCAACAAACAAGGCCGAGTGGTTGGGGCTAACATCGCTGGTATGGGCTGCACGTTCGAAGGGGTGGTAGGGACTGCGGTTGCCAAGATCTTTGACCTCGAGGTAGCGCGAACGGGCCTTACGGAGGGTGAAGCTGCGTCGGCCGGTTTTGATGTGGTGTCGCAGTTGGTGCATAGCAAGGATCGCGCGCGCTACTATCCTGGCGCTACGGCCTTGCATGTCAAGGTGGTGATGGATCGAGGGAGCCGGCGGTTGCTTGGTGCCCAGATCGTCGGCGAGAAAGGTGCTGCCAAACGTATTGATGTCCTGGCTGCGGCTCTCTACGCTAAGATGACAATCGATGACGTTTCGCGGCTCGATTGCAGCTATGCGCCGCCATACGCTCCCGTTTGGGATCCGATCCTTATCGCTGCCAACGTGTTGCGTCGCTGTTAGGCCCGCAACTGCAAGGCGTCCCACGTGGCTCCGAGCGAGCAATCTTCTGGCCTTGCCGATGTGTGGATGGCAGAGGTGAGCAGCCTGCCCCGTGATCAGGCCGCGCATGCTTGTGCTCGGCGACTGGGCTGCTGTGGCTGCCTCCTCCGCACCCGGTTATGGTTTCGCCGTAGTCAGCGTGACTGCATGGCCACTCTTGCGATGAAGAAGGAGTAGTCGTGACCCTAAATGAAATGACCCTGAAGATCGGGGGCGAGGCCGGCATGGGTGTTGAGTCCACTGGCATGGGCTTTGCCAAGGCCTTGACGCGCGCTGGGCTCCACGTATTTGCTATGCAAGACTACCACTCACGAATCCGCGGTGGACACAATTTCTACCAGATTCGCATCTCGGACCAGGATATTCACTCTCATCTGGAGCCGGTGGACCTTCTGTTGGCGATGACGAAGGTGGCGATCGACGAGCACCTGAGGGAAATCGTGCCGCACGGCGGGGTGATCTATGACTCTAGTATAGTCGTGGACGATGCAGCGTTGGCAGAAAGATCAGTGCAGGCCTTTCCCCTCCCGTTGGCACAGATCGCTGAGGAAGAAGGTGGCAGCAAGATCATGGCCAATACTGCCGCCATCGGTGCGGCTGCCGGGGTGACCGGGCTGGGATTGGAACGGATCAACAGTGTTATCCGCGATAACTTCACCAGGAAGGGCCAGGCTGTCGTGGATGCCAATCTCAAGGTGGCAGCTGCGGCGTATCGGCTGGCTGAGGAAAAGTACGGAGGGGCGTTCCCGTTCAAGCTGGAAGCGAGGTCTGCCCCGCAACGGATGTTGATTAGCGGCAATGAGGCCCTGGCTCTGGGTGCGCTGATGGGCGGATGCAACTTTGTGGCCGGCTACCCGATGACACCTGGCAGCCCGATTCTGGAGTGGTTCTCCGTGCGTAGTGCGGACCTTGGCATCGTTACCAAGCACACTGAAGATGAGATCGCTGCCATTAATATGATTATCGGTGCGGCACACATGGGCGTGCGAGCGATGACGACAACCTCTGGCGGTGGCTTTGCGCTCATGGTAGAAGGCCTTGGGCTGGCCGGAATGCTCGAGGTGCCGGTGGTGGTCGTCAATGTTCAGCGCCCAGGGCCGGCGACCGGCCACGCCACCCGTCATGAGCAGGCTGATCTGCTATTCATGTTGCACGCGGCTCAGGGTGAGTTTCCGCGCATCATCCTTGCACCGGGTACGATTGAACAGTGCTTTGAGGCCGGCAGTCGGGCCTTCAACCTGGCGGAAAAGTACCAGTGTCCAGTGCTGATCATCAGCGATGCCTTTCTTGCCCATTCTCTGCGCGCACTGGATTTGAATGCCCTGGACTTGGAGGTGCCGATCGATCGCGGTGCGCTCTTGGGGAATGCAGAGCTTGATGCGTTGACTGAACGCTACAAGAGGTTTCAGAACAGAGAGTCGGGGATATCGCCGCGAGCCTTGCCAGGGCATCCCAAGGCTGTCCATGCGCCATCCAGTGATGAACACGACGAATACGGTCAGATCTGCGAGGACGCCGAGGTGCGCATCCAACAGAACGCGAAGCGCATGCGCAAGCTGGAGACCGCGCGGGCTGAGATGCACGCTCCGCTGCAGTACGGCCACGCAGATGCTGAGCTGGCGTTTGTCACCTGGGGATCGACCGTTGGTCCGCTGCGCACGGCCGTAGACATGCTTGGGGGGAAAGGCAAGTCGGCAAGGGTTGTGCAGATCAGCGACGTGTGGCCCCTGCCAGTGGACAAGGTGACCGCTGCTCTGCAGGGCGCCAAGAAAGTGATCTGTGTCGAGCAGAACTTCACCGGGCAGCTGGCGACCCTGCTGCGCGCGCATGCGGACATACGGGTTGACGCCCTGATCCGCAAGTACGATGGACGCCCCATGTCTCCCGAGTACATCCTCGGGCAGCTGAAGGGAGTTCTGTAGCGATGGTTGATATCAGAGACTATGCCAGCCCGGTCCGCCCGACCTGGTGCACCGGATGCGGCAACTTTGCCATTTGGAATGCCGTGAAGAAGGCCCTGGCCGAGAGCGACCTCGCGCCTTATCAGGTTATGGTGGTCAGCGGGATTGGTTGTGGATCGAAACTGCCGGATTACACAACGGTCAACGGGCTGATGACGCTGCACGGACGCACCCTGGCTGTGGCCACGGGTGTTAAGCTGGCTAACCACGGTATGAAGGTCGTGTGTACACACGGGGACGGAGATGGCTACGGAGAAGGCGGCAACCATTTCATCAGCGCGGCGCGCCGCAATATCGGCATTGTAGATATCGTGCAGGACAACCGCGTGTACGGGTTGACCAAAGGGCAGTACTCTCCAACCAGTCCACAAGGCTTTGTTACCAAGACCTCACCTCAGGGGGCAATTGAACAGCAGTTCAATCCCCTGGCTATGGCGATAGCGGCAGGCGCCACATTTGTCTCCCGGGGCTGGTCGGGTGACGTGGAACACCTGGCCTGGCTGATCAAACAGGCATTGGCCCATCGGGGCTATGCCCTGGTCGATGTACTGCAACCATGTGTTACGTTCAACCGTGGGTATTCGTACGATTGGACCAGACCGCGCGTATACAGCGTTCAGGATGAGCCTGACTACAAGGTGGATGATAAGGCCGGTGCCTTCGCTAGATCGCTGGAGTGGGGTGATCGGATTCCCATCGGGATTCTGTATCGCTCTGAGGCGGTACCTGCCTATGAGGAAGGGATACCAGCGTTGGCTGCTGGACCGCTCGTAAACCAGCCACTGCTGGGCAAGGAGCGGGAATACTATGAAGCGCTGAAGAGCGAGTACGTGTAGACCATGCACGCCGACATGGCGGATCGCATATCGCACAAGAGGGTTACAGGTGATATGAGCGTCGAAGTGTACTCCACGAAGATTTGACCTTACTGTTATCAAGCGAAAGAGTTCCTTTCGCGTCGGGGCGTTCCGTTCAAAGAGTACGATGTCAGCCTGGATCGCGAAGCAGCGATGCGCATGGTACGACTGTCACGTCAGCAGGGTGTGCCAGTGATCACGGTGGGCGATGAGGTGATCGTTGGCTTTGACCGGCAGCGTTTGGAAGTTCTGCTGGCGAGAGAGATGCACGAGAAGGCTCGGCTTGGAGCCGCCGTGACGGATGCGGTGCCGCGCCTTCAAGTGGATGGTGCGTACGTTGGCAGAGTAAAGGCGGATTCGCCCGCAGAACGGGCCGGCCTGAGGCCGGGTGATGTGATCCTCGAGCTTGACCGTCAGCCAGTTCGTAACGCTGCGGATGCGGAATGCATTGTTGGCGGCCTCCGAAAAGGCAGCCTCGTGCGTATCGTCTATGCGCGACAAGGACAGGTCATCCAGGGCGAATTGATGGTTTGACAGAGACTTGCAGAAGGAGCATTGCAGCTATGACTGACACAAAGAGAGTGCTAGCGGTCTTGGAACAAGCCAAGTGCTTGGAGCAAGAGGGGCAGGAGTTTTACCGCAAGGCGGCGGAGAGCACGGCCAATGCCAAGGGCAAAGAGATGTTTCTGAACTTGGCCCGTGAGGAAGTGCTGCACGAACGCCTAATCCAGCGCGAGATGGATAGCCTGAAAGCGAGCGGTGAATGGGTCAAGTTGGCGGAAGCCACGGGTGTCAAGTGTGACCTCAGCCAGCCGATCTTCCCTCGCGGGCGGGCAGGGCTGAAAAAGGCAGTTAGGGCTGATGCAACGGACACCGAGGCTTTGCTTACTGCGTTGGAGATGGAAACGAAGAGCTACGATCTGTACCGAAAGGAAGCCGAAGCGGCTAAGGATGCTGCTGCGCGTGAGATGTACGAATTCCTGGCCAGCCAGGAGCGAACGCATTTTGATCTATTGATGATAAACTATGAATCGTTGGTGCAGTTCGGGGGCTGGGCGGACTAGCATTCCGGACTGCAGGACACTACAGGGAGGCGAGCACGGATGAAAGAAGCATCGTGTAAGGTAGCACTGACGGCGTTGGAGAAGGCGATGGAGGTGGAGCGCCAGGGTAAGGCGTTCTATGAAGAGGCTGC
The DNA here is from genome assembly GCA_002435875.1 of Anaerolineales bacterium UBA6131. GTDB lineage: Bacteria > Chloroflexota > Anaerolineae > UBA2200 > UBA2200 > UBA6131. The sequence continues at coordinate 5,507 of DIVN01000123.1, read as the reverse complement.
GGAACATATCCAGGATCCGATGGGTAAGGCCGTCTTCCGAACACTGGCACAGGATGAGGTGCAACATCTTCGCCTCCTGCAGGCAGAGTATGAGGCCATTTCTGCAGACAAGGAGTGGATGGCGCTTGACGCTGCCAAGGTCTGCGAGCCTGTCACTCCATTGAAAGTGTTCCCGGACAAGAGAAAGGCAACCCTCACCATTCGCAAGAAAGCCACCGATTTGGACGCCCTGCAGATGGCGATGGAATTCGAGTTGAAGGGCTACGAAGGGTACGCCCGTGCGGCGACGCAAACCGACGACCCCAAGGGCAAGCAGGTGTACGAGTTCCTGGCGAAACAGGAGAATTCGCACTATGTCTTCCTGCAAAAGACCCATGACTACCTGACTACGAAGGGGGCCTGGTACTTTGACGAGCAGGAGTTCCCCATGTTTGATGGAGCCTAGTCGGAGCAGGAGGGGCGCGATGAAAAAGTGGCAGTACGACATAACCTCATACTCCATCGAACAGGTGCGAGCGATCCAGGCAAAGCGCCAGCTCCCGACAGATGATCGGCCAGTCATGTTCTGCACTGACAAGGGGGCTTGTTTCTTCGACAACATCCCCAATGCCAACATCCAGGCCCTCTTGCATATTCTAGACACCAAGGGCGCTGAGGGCTGGGAGCTGGTGTCAGTACAGTTCCGCAGCGAGGAGATGGTCTGCTTCTGGAAGAAGAGCACACAGCAGGACTAGTGAAGCGAGCCAGCGAACCCGCCTCACGGAGAAGGGACCACCTTGATCGGCACTCTGATTAACGTAGCGGCTGTCCTTGTGGGTGGCTGTCTGGGCACGATACTCGGGCAGCGATTGCCGGAGAAGGTACGCAACACGGTTATGCACGGCCTGGGCCTGGTGACCATGACGGTGGGTTTGACTATGGCTCTGCAGACGGCCAACGTGCTGATCGTCATGGGCAGTGTGCTGCTGGGTGGGATTCTGGGCGAGTGGTGGCGCATCGAGGATGGCTTGCAGGCATTGGGTGAGCGTTTGCAGGCCCGCTTGCGGATGGGCAGCGCCAGCACGCTAGCTCAGGGGTTTGTTACCGCCAGCCTCATCTTCTGCGTGGGACCGATGACCATCCTGGGCTCTATCCGCGATGGTCTGGTCGGGGACTATAGCCTGCTGGCCATCAAGTCGATGCTGGATGGTTTTGCCGCATTGGCCCTGGCCTCAACGCTGGGCGTTGGCGTGATGCTATCGGCCTTGACTATCCTGATCTATCAGGGCGGGCTGAGCCTGCTGGCTAGCTTTGCTCAGGTGGCCATGACCGAGCCCATGATCACGGAGATGACCGCCACTGGCGGGGTGATCATCATGGGCATCGGGCTGATTCTGCTGGATCTGAAGCGCATCCGCGTGGGCAGCTTCCTGCCGGGGCTGTTCATTGCGCCGCTGATCGTGGCGATCCTGGGTGCGCTGCATATCCCGTTGGCACCGTGATTTGGTCGCATTGACCCCAGTTCGGTCACAAAGACGACCTGGCTACTGCCGGGTCGTCTTTTGTCCGTATTGGGATCGCCGTCTGTATGCCGTCCAGCCCGCGGGGGATTTCTGCCGTACACACCTCAAGGCGCTACTCGCCGAGGCTCACCAGCGGGAACTGCGGGTCGTTGTCCTTGGTCCACCAGCTCGCGCTGGTTTGGTCAGTTACATCTCGGAAAGGGTCTGCACTTGTCACCTCGCCAGTCTGAAGATTCCAGCTGGGATGGCAGTTGAAGTGTACGTGAGCCCAACTCGAACCGCTTTTACCCAGGAGAGCCACGATCTGACCCCGATATACTGATTGTCTCGGCTGAACAACCAGTGCCGAATGATGTCCGCACCCCGTTTTCTGGGTCATTCCCAGATGCTCTAGCGTGACATGTTTGATCAGGCCAAGGCGAGGGTCGACCTCGATTTGGCTGGCCCAGTTGACGGTGCCTGGGGCAGGCGCCCTGATGGGAATACCGATGATGGAATCGTCGAAGCTTCCCCAATCCCAGCCGCCATGTCCATCGCCAGTTCCAGTGTTGCAGAGACTGGGATCCGTGCAAAGAGTAGTGCTTCCTGAGTAATCCCGAACTCGTCCCGGCATGGGATCCAGATCATAGCCAAATCCCTTCGTTATTCTCGAAAAGTCGGCTGCTGCGAAGATATGGGTCAGGTACCCCTGCATCAGCGCCACCTCCAGTCCCGTGGCGCTGGCTATCGTGACTCTGCACGGAACCTCGATAGTCTGTATCTCCGTATCCGGCAGGTGCTGCGCTGGCACGTGCACGCCGTTCATCTCATAGGCAGGGATGTCCACCCAGCCTTTGAACACGTTGATGTAACGGAAGGCGGTGGCAGGGGTCTCCTTGGGGCTCTGCACATAGACCTGATGCTGGCCTGGGGGCACGTTGGGGATGTAGTAGGAGCCATCGACGCCGGTGACAGCATGGAGGTGGTTGCCCGGGCTGTCCACAGAGACAAGGACGTTCGGGATGCCTGGCTCGCCCTGCTCCTGCAGGCCACTGCCGTTGTAGTCGAAGAAGACAATGCCGAACAGGCTGGGGCCTGGTGGCGGCATGCGGATGATCACAGGCAGGTAGAGAGTGTTAGGCGCGGCCCGCATGGCCAGCAGAAATGGCAGTGTCAGACTCGCCAAAACAAGGGTAAGCAGCTTGACTCTGTCCATGGGTGCCTCCTGTGCTGCACTTTGCTGTCGGTTATCCCCGAATCAGTAGTCTTCTCTGCTCCTATGGGCCGCTCTAGAGCGAATAGCACGTACCGAGCACTACCATATGAATGCCCTTGCTTAGAGGAAGACTATGGACAGATAGCGTCCGTTGACGTAATTTCACTTTGATACTTTGCCTCTATGTGTATACCGTCGATCGAGTAAGGTCGTTCTCCGGGAAAGATGTGAGGCCAGTAACCTATAAGCTGCGAATATGGCACACTGACAAACCTGAATATTATCCCACCACGACACAATGTAAGGCTGTAACTGTTATCTGACACAGGACCAGCAATACCACAGGGGGTTGGTAACGGGGGATTGGGGAGGTCATGTTGCACTTGGGTATCAATCAATATGCCTCCGCTATCCATCCACGGGGCAGAAAACTCTCCGTCAACCGTGTATGCATAGCCTGCCCTACGATCTCCCATAATGGCGATCAGTGAGTCAAAAGCGTAGGCAGTCCTATCACCCCATGTGACAACAATGTCGGTTGCCGAGAAGGGAAACATGAAAGTATGAGTACCCGTTGCCTCCCCTACATAAGTCCAAGAAGGGTCATATCTCTGTACATGGTCATCATATCCATTTTCGTCGTCTCCACAGATCCATTGACGACATTCACATTCAATATTGTTAATCCACACTTGATATGTCATGTTATCATCGTAACCCCACAACTGATATAAGTCTCCGGCATTTGGGATATGGAGTGGAGCCGGTCGTGGTGTGGTTGTAGGTGTAGGTGTGGGTGAGGTTGTCAGCGTCGCCGTACAGGTTGGTGTCGGCGCCGTGGCAGTGAAGGGTAAGTATACGATGTGCGGAGCGCTAGTCATGGCCAGCAGGAAGAACAACGCCAAGCCTGCCAGAACCAGGGTAAGCAGCTTGACTTCTTTCATTGGCGCCTCCTTGCTCCAGGTCAATCCCTGACGGGGCTCCCCTTTCGCTTCTGTAGTGCTTGGTCATAGGCTGGACAGGTACCGTAGTGCCCTCACTCTCCCAGGCTCACCAAAGGAAATTGGGGGTCATTGAATACCGTCCATAACCCCCATCGTTCTATAGCGAAACGAACCGGTATTGGCTCAAGAACACCATATGTATCTTTTTCCCATATAGGACCAGACGATACGTCATCATCTGGTTCACGAGGAGGATCTCTACCGTATTGAGCACCAAAATGCAAATGGTCCCAATTTGTGCCCACTTTACCTGACACTGCAAGTACTTGACCCCTATATACTTTCTGTTGGTCAGCAACAAGTGTTAGGAGCAGATGTCCATATGAACATAGAAACGGATTCCCTCCATCGATATAGGTTTCGGGACTTGGGACGATGAATACAACATGTGGTAGTTTTATCTGATTTTGACCATATACCGAACTAATTAGTATTGATCCTTGTGGAACTCCGTAATCCCACCCAAGATGGTTGTCAAATGTGCAATCCGTAAAGGGTTTAGCCTGATCTTCGCAAACAGTTGTATCTCCCTTAAAGTCTGCAACCCAATCCTTGCGAGGATCATGATCATAGGCTTGTGTCCTTGACATTCTGGCCCAATCCGACTGAAGAATCGGCATAGTCAATATCCCCTGCATCAGAGCGATATCATTGACCCTGTTCGCGTCTATCGTGTACATAAGTGGCTGGTCAATGGACCTCATTTCTGAGTCCATGAGGTGCTGCTCTCTCACAAGCAACGTATCAGCATCCTGCTTGCATACAAGCACATTGGGATTGCCAGGATCATTGCATGCAGGAACTACTGCTAGAGTAGCCATCACGGCAGCGTCAATATCCTGCGTGTATTGGGGCACGGTGATAGGCCCCCTCAAGATGTTGATGTATCGATAGCCAGTTGCAGGATCATCTGTTGGGCTTGTTACAAGAAGCATGTATCGTGCCCCAGGCTGCAGGTTCGCAAAAGTGTAGTCGCCGTCTGCACCGCTATTTGTCATGACTGGCGCAACGTCAGCATCTGCCAATTGGAGCTGCAAAGTCACGTTGGCAATCCCTGGCTCGCCCTGCTCCTGCAGGCCGCTGCCGTTGTAGTCGAAGAAGACAATGCCGAACAGGCTGGGGCCTGGTGGCGGCATGCGACAAATGATGGGCAGATATGCTGTGTACATGCTGGAGGCCCTGGCCAGGGGGAGCAGTGTGGTCAGGCCGATCAGGATGATGATACCACGTGTATAGCGTGCGCTCATGGTGCACCTCCTCTGCTGGACGGATCCGTCAACGGATTCGGGAAACAGATTGAAGGGACGGCAATACACATAGTATCCATCAGCAGGCCGGGCGTGGCAGCCCGGCCGGTCTTGATGCTGCGCAAGCAGCTTCCCCTACAGATTGGGTCCGGTGGCATGGCAGCACAGAGACCGGTGGCGTGGGAGCCACCTCTGCTGGATGTTGGGGCGACCTCCGTAGCCTGGTGAGGGAGCCACTGTCCTATCGGCAGTCGAAATCCGTTGACGGCAATCCATTACTTCCCCAGCACCTGCCGCGCAATTACCAGCCTCTGGATCTCGCTGGTGCCCTCGCCAATGCTTGTCAGCCGGTTATCGCGGTAGATGCGCTCCACATCGTATTCTCGCATGTAGCCGTAACCGCCGTGAATCTGGATGGCCTTGAAGCAGGCGCGCTCTGCGGCTTCGGAGGCATAGAGCTTGGCCATAGCCGCTTCTTTCGTGAAGCGTTCGCCCTTGTCCTTGAGCCAGGCCGCGCGGTAGACCATCAGCCTGGCGGCGTCGATCTCCGTGGCCATGT